>NZ_CP109901.1:2408817-2709919 GCF_033095805.1 Serratia sp. UGAL515B_01
GTCCGCCTGATGCTGTTCTTCATTGGCACGGTCTTTGTGCTTGCTGCTCTCATCCCAATGGAACAGGCCGGGGTGGTCAAAAGTCCTTTTGTGTTGGTATTTGAACGTATCGGGGTTCCTTACGCCGCCGATATTTTCAATTTCGTGATCCTAACGGCTATTCTCTCAGCTGCTAACTCAGGACTTTACGCTTCGGGACGCATGCTATGGTCACTGGCAAATCAAGGCACGCTACCGATTTATTTTTCCCGCATAAACGCACGCGGTATCCCAATTAATGCACTGACGTTCAGTATGCTCGGTGGCGTGTTGGCTCTGCTGACCAGCGTGATTGCTCCCGACACGGTATTTGTGGCACTGTCCGCTATTTCCGGCTTTGCGGTTGTTGCCGTCTGGCTAAGTATCTGTGCTGCGCATTACGCCTTCCGCCGCCGATATCTATGCAGCGGTCAACCCATCACAGGGCTGAAATACCGTGCTCCAGGTTACCCGTTGACGCCAATCGTCGGTTTTGTCCTGTGTTTACTGGCCTGTATTGGCCTGGCGTTCGATCCTGAACAACGCATTGCGTTGTACTGTGGCCTGCCATTTATTGCGATTTGTTATCTAGCCTATTACTTAACCCGCAGCGTCGGGGAGAGAAAACCACTGAATACTGGAGAAAAGCATGTCGGTTAATAATCCCCTAATCCCACTACTGGCTGATAATCGCACCTTGATCTTAGACGGCGCATTAGCTACCGAACTGGAAGCTCGCGGTTGCGATCTCACCGACCCGCTATGGTCGGCAAAAGTACTGATTGAAAACCCACAGTTAATTTATCAGGTACATCTGGATTACTTCTCAGCTGGTGCCCAATGCGCCATTACCGCCAGCTATCAAGCAACGCCACAAGGTTTTCTAGCCCGTGGCCTGGATGAGCAACAATCATTAACCCTGATCGCCAAGAGTGTACAACTGGCGCAACAGGCACGTAGCGATTATCTGGCTCTACACCCGCAAACATCACCTTTGTTAGTCGCAGGTTCTGTTGGGCCTTATGGGGCCTATCTGGCTGACGGCTCCGAGTATCGCGGTGATTATCACTTGCCACAAGAAGAGATGATGGCTTTCCATCGCCCACGAATTAATGCGCTAGCCAAGGCCGGGGTTGACCTGTTGGCATGCGAAACGCTGCCTTCTTTTGCGGAGTTGCTTGCTCTGCTGGCGCTATTAAAAGAATTTCCGACGTTGGGTGCCTGGTTCTCTTTCACGCTGCGAGATAGTCAACATCTGAGTGACGGTACACCACTGAAAAACGTGGTGACCGTGTTGGAAGCCAACCCGCAAGCATTAGCCATCGGGATCAACTGCATTGCCTTGGAAAACGTAGCCTCTGCCTTGCAGCACTTCGCTACGCTGAGTAAGAAACCGTTACTGGTTTACCCTAATTCTGGTGAGCAGTACGATCCGGTGAGTAAAACCTGGCATCAATGTGACAATCAACAGGGCCATCTGGTTGGTCAGATTGCAGGGTGGCAAAGTACAGGTGCCCGATTAATCGGTGGTTGCTGCCGCACCACACCGGCTGACATTCGAGCCATTGTCGAACATTGCAAGGCATAAAATATCCCAACCGTTTGTAGCGTCAGAATCAAAAGTAAGCAAAAAAAGCCCCCTTCGGACACGGTTGCTGGGGGCTTTTTCATACCGTTATTTAGAGTGGCTGAGTCTGTGCTTCTACCACCGCCAGAGCCACCATATTGACAATGCGACGCACCGAAGCGATCGGCGTCAGAATGTGTACTGGTTTGGCTACCCCCATCAATACCGGTCCGACTGTTACCCCTTCAGAACATGAGACGCGCAGCAGGTTGTAACTGATACGTGCTGCTTCCACGTTCGGCATGATCAGCACGTTGGCAGCCCCTTTCAGCGGACTGTCCGGCATCAGATCATGACGGATGCTTTCCACTAGCGCAGCGTCGCCGTGCATTTCACCGTCGATCTCCAGATTCGGAGCCATCTGATTTACCAGCTCCAGCGTTCTGCGCATCTTGTTCGCCGACGCACCGTTGGATGATCCAAAGCTTGAGTGCGACAACAGCGCTACTTTAGGTTCAATACCAAAGCGGCGTACCGTTTCCGCCGCCATGAGCGTAATTTCTGCCAGTTGCTCCGGAGTCGGGTCGTCATTAACGTAAGTATCCGCAATAAATGTATTGCCGCTAGGCAGCAATAAAGCATTCATTGCGCCAGCAACGTTCGATCCTTCGCGGAAACCAAACACTTTTTCGACCACCTCATAATGTTCATGGTAGCTACCGATAGTGCCACAGATCATGGCGTCGGCTTCCCCACGGTGCAACATGATGGCAGCGACTAGCGTTGGGTTGCCGATCACCGCACGGCGGGCCTGTTCCTGTGAAACGCCACGACGCTTCATAATCTGGTAATACTCACCCCAGTATTCCTTGAAACGCGGATCAGATTGGTTATTCACCACTTCAAAATCTTTGCCCGGTGTCAATTGCAGGCCTAGTTTCTTCAAACGCATTTCGATCACGTTCGGACGCCCAACCAAAATCGGGTAAGCCAACCCTTGTGATACCATTTCCTGCGTGGCATGCAGTACACGCTCTTCTTCACCCTCAGCCATCACTACGCGCTTCATCTCTTTCTTGGCCTGCGAGAAGATCGGTTTCATGAACAGGTTGGTTGTGTAGACGAACTCTGTCAGTTTCTCAACGTAAGCATCGAGGTCTTCGATTGGACGCAGCGCTACGCCGGAATCCATAGCGGCCTTGGCCACCGCAGGCGCAATTTTAACAATCAGACGTGGATCGAAGGGTTTAGGAATGATGTATTCTGGGCCAAAGGAGAGATCCTGATCGCCATATGCCGAAGCAACTACATCACTCTGCTCTGCCAACGCCAGATCGGCAATCGCATGTACGCAAGCCAGCTTCATTTCTTCGTTAATGGTCGTTGCCCCAACATCCAGTGCACCACGGAAAATGAATGGGAAGCAGAGAACGTTGTTCACCTGGTTTGGGAAATCGGAACGCCCGGTACAAATGATCGCATCCGGGCGTACTGCTTTGGCCAACGGTGGCAGGATTTCTGGTTCTGGATTGGCAAGCGCCATGATCAACGGATCTCGCGCCATGGTTTTCACCATATCCTGCGTCAATACGCCTGGGCCTGAGCATCCCAGGAAAATATCGGCATTTGGGATAGCATCCCCTAACGTACGCTGGCCATTATCCGCGATAGCATACGCCGCTTTGGTTTCCTCCATTTGGGCGTCACGACCTTTGTAGATAACGCCCTTGGAATCACAAACGGTAATGTTATGCTTGCCCAAGCCCAGTGCGACCAACAGGTTAAGGCAGGCAATAGAAGCAGCACCCGCCCCAGAAACCACCAGACGAACGTCAGAGATATTCTTTTTCACCACTCGCAGGCCGTTCAGCACCGCGGCGGTCGTAATAATGGCTGTCCCGTGCTGATCGTCATGGAATACCGGAATATTCATACGTTCGCGCAATTTTTTCTCAATATAGAAACACTCTGGCGCCTTGATATCTTCGAGGTTGATACCGCCGAAAGTCGGTTCCAGCGCCGCAATCACGTCAATCAGTTTGTCAGGATCATGCTCATCAACTTCGATATCGAACACGTCAATACCGGAAAACTTCTTAAACAGAACACCTTTGCCTTCCATCACCGGTTTACCGGCTAGTGCCCCTATATTACCCAGCCCCAACACGGCCGTACCGTTGGAGATCACCGCAACCAAGTTACCTTTTGCCGTATATTTATAGGCAGCCAGAGGGTCGGCAGCAATTTCCAGACAGGGCGCTGCCACACCCGGCGAATAGGCCAAAGCCAGATCGCGCTGGGTTGCCAACGGTTTGGTTGGTGACACTTGTATCTTCCCTGGGACAGGAAACTGATGGAAATCAAGAGCACTCTGTTTGAGCTGTTCGTCCATTATGGATTCCTTTGCTTTTCTGCTTTTATGTTGAGGTAAGGCTATACCCTAGATAATTCGAAATATGGCGGTAAATAACGCCAAACTAGTATAGTGGGGGAATAATCACAAACTTTGAAGCGCGCCATAACCTTGAGCGAAATTTGCAGATGCCCCCTTAAACAAAGCTGGACAGAACAAAAAATCGTCAGCTGTCAGTTGCTGTACCACATTTCTTTGCTGCAAAAACCGATATTTCAGACAAAAACCAGCGTGTCACCCAAACCGCGTTAAATCTGTTCCTGACCGATTTTTCGCTCAGTTGCCCTCTAGCTGCAGTTTGAATACACTTCCGAATAGTGTTTATTGATGTTACCAATTGTAATAATCAAGAAAGGATCATTTCATTTATTGAACATTTGGTGCAGTGTAATCCCTATGATGAAAATTGTTCTCATTTACTTGTAATGACGTTGGGCAAGGAGCTTACAAATGAACCAATTAGACGCACTCAAACAGCTAACCGTCGTGGTAGCAGACAGCGGTGATATTGAGTCAATACGCCAGTTCGAACCGCAAGACGCCACGACCAATCCGTCCTTGATCCTAAAAGCAGCCGCGCTGCCTCAATACAGACCTCTAATTGCTGAAGCACTGAACTACGCACGCCAGCAGGGCGGTAGCAAAGAAACTCAACTGATTAACGCCTGTGACAAATTGGCAGTGAATATCGGTGTAGAAATCCTGAAAAGCGTTCCAGGGCGTATTTCCACTGAAGTGGATGCCCGTATGTCCTTCGATCGCGGTATGTGTGTAGCAAAAGCGCGTAAGCTGATCGGGATGTATAAAGCACAAGGGATCGATAAATCCCGTATTTTGATCAAACTGGCAGCAACCTGGGAAGGCATCAAGGCCGCTGAAGAATTGGAAAGAGAAGGTATTAATACCAATCTGACGCTGCTGTTCTCTTTTGCTCAGGCTCGAGCCTGTGCCGAAGCGAGTGTCTTCCTGATCTCTCCATTCGTTGGCCGGATCTATGATTGGTATCAGGCAAAGCAACCGATGACTGACTACGATGCAGAGCAGGACCCAGGTGTGAAATCTGTTCGCGCCATTTATGAATACTACAAACAGCATCGTTACCAAACCGTGATCATGGGTGCCAGCTTCCGTAAAGTAGAGCAGATCCTGGCGCTAGCAGGTTGTGACCGTTTGACGATCGCTCCGAATCTACTGGAACAACTCAAACAAAATCAACAACCGGTTGAGCGTAAACTCACACCGTCAACCGAAGCGTTTTACCAACCGGCACCGCTGGCTGAAGCAGAGTTCCGCTGGCTGCATAATCAGGATGCTATGGCAGTAGAAAAGCTGGCCGAAGGTATCCGTCTGTTTGCCGTCGACCAGCAAAAACTGGAAGACATGCTGGCAGCTGAGCTGTAATTCCGGACGGTTTCCCGCTCCCCTACGTTGAGTTTACGGCCCTCTGACGAGGGCTTTTTGCTAAAGACAATCGGCAAATGTCTGTTAGGGTGTAACAACGGAGTTCGCTGATGCCGAAAGAGAAAACCTATTCCATCACCCGATGGATCTGCAAATACTGCAACAGCATAATAGTTTTACCGTCCTTGATTCGGCCATCAGCAACCATCGCTACCGCTTCGCTGAATGGCAATTCTACGACCTCAATATCTTCATCTTCAATGCCGCCTCCCGGCGTTTGGCGTTCATTACTCTGATATTCAGCAATAAAGAAATGTATCAACTCCGTAACCCCGCCCGGCGACATATAGGCTTCAAAAACTTTCTTCACCTGTGATACCTGGAAACCGGTTTCCTCTACCGCCTCACGGCGGACACACTGCTCCGGTGAATCATTATCCAGCAACCCTGCACAGGCTTCCAACAGCATGCCATTGGCGTTGCCATTCAAATAGGTTGGCATGCGGAATTGATGGGTTAACACCACCGTTCCCATAGCACGGTTATACAGCAGGATCGTTGCTCCATTGCCCCGGTCATAAACCTCACGCTCCTGTTCAACCCATCCACCGTCCTTGCGTTTTAAATCAAAGGTGTATTTGTTCAGTACATACCAATTGTTCGATAACAGCTGTTTTCTGATATTTGTAATTTTTGATGGCATAAAATTTATCTTCCGTTGCTTGAGGGCGATCAACCGAATGCTGATAGCAAAACGCAGCACAGAGTGATTTGCAACAAAAACCCCCGCAGGCTCTTCAGCACTGCGGGGGTTTTATGAGTCAGGCATCAGAAGCCGGTAGGAACATTGCGCATATCTGGCAACTTGTGCGCTATACCTTTATGGCAGTCAATGCAGGTTTTACCTTCATCGATCGCTTTGTTGTGCATTTTAGCCGCCACCGTTTTCTGCGCGGTAAAGTCCATATACTCAAAGTTATGGCAGTTACGGCATTCCTGCGAGTTATTGGCTTTCATGCGGGCCCATTCATTGTTGGCCATAGTTAAACGGTGTTCCTCGAATTTCTGCGGCGTATCAATCAGGCCAAACACCTTGGCATACAGTTCTTTACTGGCCTTCATCTTACGTAACATCTTCGGCCCCCACTCATGGGGTACGTGGCAATCCGGGCAGGTTGCACGCACACCACTGCGGTTACTGTAATGCACCGTGTGCATATACTCTTGATAGACGTTTTCACGCATTTCGTGGCAACTGATACAGAATTTTTCAGTGTTAGCCATTTCCATTCCAGTATTAAAACCGCCCCAAAAGACGATCCCCGCAACAAACCCTATCAACAACAACGTCCCCAGAGCCAGCCTGCTTGGCTTACGCCACCAACGCCATAAACGGCGGATCGGCCCGACCTTTTTCTCTGATGTTTCATTATTACGTTCGGCCATAGCTCCCCCGCTTAGTGACCAAAGCCAGGCATCGGCTTGAAATTGTTACCGACGATGGGTGCAGCATCGGTTTGTGGTACGTGGCATTGCAGACAGAAATAACGACGTGGAGACACCTCTCCCAACACCTTGCCATCGCTGTCCATAAAGTGTGTTGGGCTGACCCGTGGTGCGCCCGTGGTGCGATAGTGTTCAACACCATGACACTGTAAACAGCGGTTGGTGTTTCTACTGATCTGATAGCCGTCAATACTGTGCGGGATCAACGGTGGCTGATTCACGTAGTTCAGCGCCATTTTCTCTTGCTGTTTCGGCATGTTAACTTTCCCTTCTGCGGTACCGGAAACCTCAGGCGATTTCTGGAGGTCCACATCACTGGCAGCAAAAGCGATGCTGGCAACCACCAGTGTTAACAGCGCCCCCCATAGGGAAAGGTGCTTTTTCAGGACAGGGCTTTTCATTTTTTGGCTCCCGAATAATAAAATTTGGTCTTGATTTCGCATACGTGTGTTCAGCACAACCGCGGACACAACGTCTGCAGGCAACGCAAGCACCTCTGCCAAACACTCAATACAAGGTGCTGATGTGGCAAAATGGCCACATCAGCGATGCACACAACCAGCAGACTTTGCAGCAATATCCGCGACTGGCCGTATCCCTCAATGACTGCAACGGCTTCTCACCGCGCTGATGCCTTATCTCGTTGCTGGCACCTTCTAAGACTTAAACCTTCTCCAGTTTTACGGCACACTTCTTGAAGTCAGTTTCTTTAGACAGAGGATCGGTTGCGTCCAACGTCAGATTGTTAACCAACTGCGCCGCATCAAAGAATGGCATAAACACCAATCCTTGCGGTGGGCGGTTCCGGCCACGAGTTTCGACAATACTCACCATTTCACCACGGCGTGAGACGACTTTAACTTTGTCACCGCGGCGCAGGTTGCGACTCTTGGCATCCAGCGGATGGATAAACAGCACCGCTTCAGGGAAGGCCCGGTGTAATTCCGGTACGCGGCGGGTCATTGACCCAGTATGCCAATGTTCCAGTACACGGCCTGTTGACAGCCATAAATCATATTCCTGATCCGGGCTTTCCGCTGCGGGTTCGTACGGCAGTGCAAAGATCACTGCCTTACCGTCTGGTTTACCGTAAAAGCGCACGCTTTCCCCCACCTTCACAAAAGGATCGGTACCTTCGCGGTAACGCCACAGCGTCTCTTTACCATCAACCACCGGCCAGCGCAGACCACGCACCTGATGATAGATATCGAACGGTGCCAAATCGTGACCATGGCCGCGCCCAAAACCGGCATACTCCTCAAACAGCCCTTTCTGGATGTAATAACCGAACTCACGCGATTCATCGTTTAGCTGTTCAGCCGGTATCTCGTCTAGCTTGTACTTATTGACTTCACCATTGGCAAACAGGACGTCGTACAACGTTTTGCCACGGTATTCTGGCTTTTTATTGAGTAACTCATCTGGCCAAACCTCTTCCACTTTAAAACGCTTGGAGAATGTCACCAGTTGCCATAAGTCAGATTTAGCCTCGCTTGGTGCCTTCACCTGCTGACGCCAGAACTGAGTACGGCGCTCGGCATTCCCATAAGCACCCTCTTTTTCGACCCACATTGCCGTTGGCAGGATCAGGTCAGCAGACAACGCACTCACCGTGGGATAGGGATCGGAGACCACAATAAAGTTACGAGGATCGCGCCAGCCAGGCATACGATCTTGGTCGATATTTGGGCCAGCCTGCATGTTGTTGTTACACATCACCCAATAAACGTTCAACGTGCCGTCTTTCAACGCACGATCCTGTGCGATCGCATGCAGCCCGACTTTGTCCGGGATAGTACCGGCAGGCAGCTGCCATTTTTGTTCAGCAATCTGGCGATGTTTCTCATTGGTGACTACCATGTCCGCCGGCAGACGGTGTGAGAAAGTTCCCACCTCACGCGTGGTACCGCAGGCGGAAGGCTGTCCAGTGAGAGAAAACGGTCCACTACCAGGTTTAGATATCTTACCGGTCAGCAGATGCAGGTTGTAACACAGGTTATTAGCCCAGACGCCGCGAGTATGCTGATTGAAACCCATGGTCCAGTAAGAGACCACTTTCACTTTGGGATCGGCATACAGTTTTGCCAGCGCTTCCAGTTGATCTTTGGGTACTCCGCTCATTTTTGAGGCTTTTTCCAGCGTGTACTCCGCTACAAACGCTTTGTAGTCTTCAAAACTCATCGGCTCCGAAGCATCGCTGCCTGGATTCTTCGCTGCTTTTTCCAAAGGGTGCGCTGGGCGCAGCCCATAACCAATATCGGTGGCACCTTTGTGGATATTGACGTGTTGTTTGAGAAACGCCTGATCGACCGCATTATTCTGAATAATGTAGTTGGCGATATAATTCATAATCACCAGATCGGTCTGTGGGGTAAACACCATGGCATTATCCGCCAGTTCGAAACTACGGTGTTCAAAGGTAGAAAGTACCGAAACGTTGACCTTATCGTTACCAAGACGGCGATTGGTAATACGCGACCACAGAATAGGGTGCATTTCCGCCATATTGGAGCCCCAAAGCACAAATGCATCGGCGTGCTCGATATCATCATAGCAACCCATCGGCTCATCCATACCAAAGGTACGCATAAAGCCAACCACTGAAGAAGCCATACAATGGCGTGCGTTCGGGTCAATATTGTTCGAACGAAAACCGGCTTTGAACAGCTTGGCAGCAGCATAGCCTTCCCATACCGTCCACTGACCGGAGCCAAACATCCCTACTGACCCAGGGCCTTTCTCCTTCAGTGCCCCTTTGAACTTTTCGGCCATAACATTAAAAGCCTGATCCCAACTAATAGGCGTAAATTCGCCTTCTTTATCGTACTGGCCGTTCTTCATACGCAACATAGGCTGCGTCAGACGATCTTCGCCGTACATGATTTTGGGCAGGAAATAGCCTTTGATGCAGTTGAGGCCACGGTTTACTGGAGATTCAGGATCGCCCTGTGAGGCAACGATACGACCATTCTGCGTACCAACCAGAACACCGCAGCCAGTGCCGCAGAAACGGCAAGGCGCTTTATCCCACTTAATTTCGTCGGCACTGCCGACCACGGCTTGTGCCACCGTTGGGATCGTCAGCCCGGCAGCTGCCGCAGCCGCAGCTATTGCGTTGGCTTTCATGAAGTCTCGACGACTGAGTTTCATGGTGTTACCTCACCTTGCTCATCCTGCTGGTGATAAACCAGCGACACTGCCAGCACACCGTCAAGGTTGCGTACCGACTCAATTTTTTCCAACAGCGCCTGAGAGCGTTCTGCCTGCATAAGCACGACCAGTTTGCCCTGCTGCTGGTCTGAAACCGGAATTTCGGTCTCAGGGATCGCCAACAGCGCTGGAATAAGCGCGGGGAATTTTTCTGACCGGGCCTGGACCATCAACCCACTGACATGCCATTCATTGCTCATTATTCTCACTCCGGGTTATGACTATTGCCATGGTTGGGCAACCGACAACACAAGCACCGCAGCCATTGCATGCTGCCGTATCCAAGGTTGGTTGGGCGATGCCCCCTAAACGAGGGCGGAAACGGATTGCCTGCGTTTCACAGCTATCCTGACAGCTCCGGCATTCTACCCCCTGCAACGCCAGACAAAGGGCGGTAAAGGTCACCACATGCTGCCAGGGTTGATACTGCGGCGGATAAAACAGCTGAACCTCACAGGCATCTGCACACTTTCGGCAAAAAGTACATTCGGCAAGCTGAAAATTGATCTCGGGAAAACCACCACTGCCTGCGATCAACACGCCAGTTTCACAGGCATTAATACAATCCTGACATCGGGTGCAGCCAGCAGTAAAAAGGGAGGGTTCGCACGACCACGGGGGGCGGATTACATCGGAACGATGACGCCATTGTCCGCTGAGCAATCTGCGTCGCGACAATTCGGCCATAGGGTTTTTCCTTAAATGTTAGGAACATATAGGATGTATAAAGTAAAGCGATAATTTTTTATTGTTCTCTGATCACCACGCTGTGTTCCTTCATTATGCGCGAGCGCCGCTGACGCTCAATGGGTGTCAATTGAGGGACACAGTCTAATATGGGTAAATATAAAATAGGCTGAAAACTCGAATAGCGATAATCACTCTTAATAGGTAAATAGTAGGAGAAGTTGCGCCAGATCAACCTCTGGCAGGTTTATAGCCACTTTATTCCGTCCCCTCGTTATTTACGTAACCATATAACGGAGGCTCAACTGTTCGGTTAAGGACTATTTGGAGAAAATCACGGTACATTTCGGTTGCAAACATTATAATTTTGCGTCGAATAAAATCCTGTAAACTGAGTCCGACAACAGAATAAGGAAACATACCTTGCTCGTAAAACGTTCAGTGACCAGCAGTCTGGCGAAAGCACTGATCGGCATCGTCATACTTTCGGTGCTGTCTACGGGGCTGGCGCTGACTACCGTAGCCGGCAGCCTGCGTGATGCTGAAGCAGTAAATATTGCCGGTTCGCTACGTATGCAGAGTTATCGTCTAGCTTATGAACTCGCCAACGGCTCCAGCGAACTGCGTAAACATCTGGTACAATATCAGCAATCGTTGCTGGCACCTGCTCTGGTCAAGCTAGATCGGTTTTACGTCCCTGCGGAGGTACGACAGAAATATCTGTTGCTTCGTCAATCCTGGCTAGCGCTGGAAAAGCAGATTCAACAAGGCCCACCAGAAAAGTATCAAGAGAACGTAGCCCGTTATGTCAATCAGATCGACCATTTTGTGCTGGCACTACAGCGTTATTCTGAACGTAAACTGACTATTGTGGCGGCAATCAGCGTAATGGGCTACGTTGCGATCATTGCCCTAGTACTGTTTTGTATTCGTTTTATGCGCCGACAGGTCGTTACGCCGCTGAAACATCTGGTCGATGCTAGCCTGCGCATGCAACAACACGATTTCAATCATCCAACGCTTTATGTTTCATTACCCAATGAACTGGGTGTGCTATCGCAGACATTCACTGCCATGTCCGGTGAGTTAGCCAAACTGTATCAATCACTAGAGCAAAAGGTGCAGGAAAAAACCGAACGTTTACAGCAAGCCAACCGTACACTGGAAGTTCTGTTCCGATGTTCTCAGGCACTGACAGCTGGACAGCTCGAACAATCTGCATTCGAAAAAGTCTTGGATATCGTTCGAGCAAGCGAAAAACTGCAATGCATTCGGTTAAATGTGCAAGACAACCTCAACCAATGGCAATTCAGCATTGGTGAACCACAGTATGACTGGCCTTGGCATGAGTTAGCCATTACACAGGACAATAAACTGCTGGGCAACATGAGTTGGCAACATGACCAACATCCGCCACACCCACATCTGATGCAAAGCGTGGCAAATATGCTCAGCCGGGGAATTTACTTTAACCGAGCGCAGAAAGAGCATATGCAACTCTTACTGATGGAGGAGCGAGCCACCATTGCCCGTGAACTACATGACTCACTGGCACAAGCGCTCACCTTCCTTCGTATCCAGCTAACCTTGCTAAAACGCACTATGGCTGGAAATTCCGCACAAGCAGGAGAGATTATTGATGACTTTGATCGAGCATTAGCTGACGCCTATCGCCAATTACGTGAACTGCTGGCTACCTTCCGCCTAAACATTCAGGATGCTAATCTAAACACCGCATTGCAACAGATGTTAGAGCCATTAAAGCTTCTTACTCGTGCTCGGATCCAGGTAAACTGTCAGCTCGCTTCGCAAGCACTGAATGCACAACAACAGGTTCATACGTTACAAATCGTACGTGAAGCAGTGCTCAATGCCATTAAACACGCCAACGCGCAGAACATTATCATCCACTGCCAAGCCTCACCGACAGGAGATAATCAAGTCACAATTTGCGACGATGGCTCTGGCATAGAGGATCTCAACGAGCCGCAAGGCCATTATGGATTGACCATTATGAACGAACGGGCTGTTCGTCTCGGTGGAACGTTAAGTATCAGGCATGGCAATGCAGGAGGCACCGAAGTTTGCCTGAACTTTCCGCCATAAAAGCACCTACAGCATGGTTTATCACTGATTATTATTCATTACCAGTGCCGTACCCAGCCAAGCAGATCCGCTGCGATAAGTATTACTAGGCTGTGTCCCTTAATTGTATGCATGCTTCAGGGCTGAGGTAATTAAGGGACTCATGGGTTCCGCTTTATAGGCACAGGTTCGTCTTACTCGCTAAAGGGGCATGTTTCATTGTGATGAAAAATTACAGAGTCATGATCGTTGACGACCATCCACTGATGCGACAAGGCATCAAGCAGTTACTTGGGTTAGATCCGATTTTTACCGTGGTGGCTGAAGCCACCAACGGTACCGAAGCCATTGCTCTGGCTGGGCAATTGACGCCGGATATCGTCTTGCTCGATCTGAATATGAAAGGCCTTTCAGGATTGGATACCTTAAAAGCCCTGCGCGACGAAAGCGTGGATGCACGCATTATCGTATTAACGGTTTCTGATTCACGCAACGATGTCTATGCGTTATTCGACGCTGGGGCTGACGGGTATTTGCTGAAGGACAGCGAACCTGAACAACTGCTGCAACAGATCCGTGCGGCTGCCGAAGGCAAGAACGTAATAAGCTCCGCAATCGCGGATTATCTTTCATCACGCACTGAACAGCACAATCCCTTTGCCGATCTCACCGAGCGTGAACTCGACGTGTTGCAGGAAGTCGCACGTGGTTTGTCAAACAAACAGGTCGCGACACAACTGCATATTTCTGAAGAAACGGTGAAAGTGCATATCCGCAATATGTTGCGCAAACTCGACGTGCGCTCACGCGTGGCAGCAACGGTGATGTATCTGCAATATAAAAGTCAATAATGCTGCCCCGGCTTGCCGGGGAACATTTATCCGATGGCCGCGCACAGATACTGATGATGCTGGTCAATCCAGCTTCTGTTTAGCGGCCCCCAGTTTGCCAACTGATAATAACCGGCATTGTTACGAATACCTTGCTGAACAAATTGTAACTCTACACCAAGACCAGGCAACGCTTTCAATACATCCTGCAAAGTACGACGCGGCCAACCAGTCAGCTCCATCAAGTGAGGAACATTGGGCCGTTCGCAATGGCTGATAAGCCAGCAAAGATAAAGACGACGGGCAAATACCGGGTTAATTTCCATGCGAAACTCCTGCTGGACAGAACTTCATGACGATTTCCCCACAGAGCACGCAAAACGCGAGCTACGTTATTTTTTTCTCTGTATAGGGTATGCAAGTGTGCATTTCTACTACGGTTATTTACACTATCTCCTTTTTTTCTCCACGCTTTCACTTGGTATCCCGAGTAAAGTGCAATAGTGTCTGGATAGTTCCAGGCAATGGATATTCCCCTAACTGATGCTGACAAAGATAGAACAAGTCATAACGAGGTTCATGCCGCATGGCCAATTTTTTTATTGACCGCCCGATTTTTGCCTGGGTTTTGGCAATTATTCTTTGCCTTACAGGAACGTTGGCGATTTTTTCTCTGCCTGTTGAACAGTATCCGAACCTGGCACCGCCGAACGTGCGGATCAGTGCTACCTACCCTGGGGCATCAGCGCAAACGCTGGAAAACACGGTTACCCAGATTATTGAGCAGAACATGACCGGCCTCGACGATCTGATGTATATGTCGTCACAAAGCACCAATACCGGTCAGGCCTCAGTCACGCTGACTTTCCAAGCCGGCACCGACCCCAACCAAGCTATGCAACAAGTACAAAATAAGTTGCAGACAGCCATAAAGCGCCTGCCTCAAGCGGTTCAGCAACAAGGCGTGTCAGTATCTAAATCTGGCGATACCACGCTGATGATGTTGGCTTTTGTTTCCACTGACGGCAGTATGGACAAACAAGACATCGCAGATTATATCGTCTCTAACCTGCAGGACCCACTCAGCCGTATCGATGGTGTTGGCAGTATGGACGTTTACGGTTCGCAATATGCAATGCGTATTTGGCTGGACCCTGACAAGCTCATCAGTTATCAACTCACAACACAGGATATTGTCAATGCCATCAACGCACAAAATGCTCAGGTGGCAGTGGGCCAGTTAGGAGGTACCCCCTCTGTCGATAAGCAGGCGCTCAACGCCACCATCAACGCCCAAACCCTATTACAAACACCGGAGCAGTTTGGTCAAATTACACTGCGCGTTAACCAGGATGGTTCCCTGGTGACGCTGGATGATGTCGCGAAAATTGAATTGGGGAGTGAAAACTACAATTTTCTCAGCCGCTATAACGGGCTCCAGGCCACTGGGATGAACATCAAGCTGGCCTCTGGCGCTAATGAATTGCGTACCGACCAATTGGTTAAAGATAAAATTGCCGAACTTTCACAATACTTCCCTCCTGGATTAGAGGCAAAAATTGCTTATGAGACCACGCCATTCGTCAAAGCCTCAATTAAGGATGTGGTAAAAACCCTGCTGGAAGCCATTGTATTGGTGTTTCTGGTGATGTACCTGTTCTTGCAAAATTTCCGTGCTACATTGATCCCAACCATCGCCGTACCTGTGGTACTGATGGGCACTTTCTCTATCCTAGCAATCTTCGGGTACAGTATTAATACCTTGACGATGTTTGCCATGGTGTTAGCCATTGGCCTGTTGGTGGACGATGCGATTGTGGTAGTAGAAAACGTCGAACGAGTGATGAGTGAGGAAGGCCTTTCTCCACGGGATGCAACACGTAAATCCATGGGGCAGATCCAGGGCGCGTTAGTGGGAATTGCCCTAGTGCTTTCCGCGGTATTCATTCCTATGGCTTTCTTCGGCGGCACTACTGGAGCTATCTATCGTCAATTCTCGATCACTATCGTGTCTACCATGGTGCTTTCGGTACTGGTGGCGGTGATCCTCACCCCCGCCCTGTGTGCCACCCTCTTAAAACCTATCGCTCAGGGCCACCATTATGGCAAGCGTGGTTTTTTTGGCTGGTTTAATCGTATGTTTCAACGCAATACCGAACGCTATGAACGGGGCGTTGCACGAGTACTGCACCACAGTATACGCTACATGATCATTTATCTGTTGCTGCTTGGCGGTATGGCACTGCTATTCCTTAAGTTGCCAACCTCATTTCTGCCACAGGAGGACCGCGGAGTATTCACTGTACAAGTACAGTTACCTGTCGGCTCCACTTTGCAACAAACCACAAAAGTGGTGGAAAAAATTGAGCACTACTTCACAAACGAAGAAAAAGAAGACGTATTGTCGGTCTTCGCGACTATCGGATCTGGACCTGGAGGCAATGGGCAAAACGTTGCTCGAATGTTCATTCGTCTCAAAGATTGGGAGCTTCGTACCTCGGGTGCCAATAGCTCATTCGATATTATAGAGCGAGCTACCAAAGCTTTTAGCCGAATCAATGAAGCACGGGTTTTCGCCAGCAGTCCACCGGCAATAACCGGATTGGGTAATGCTTCTGGCTTTGACATGCAGTTGGAAGATCACGCTGGTCTGGGGCACACCAAGCTTATGGAAGCTCGGGATCAATTGCTAAGGCTGGCAGGACAAAACGTCCAACTGTCACGCGTTCGTCATAACGGCCTTGATGATAGCCCACAGCTGCAAATCGATATCGATCAGCGCAAAGCACAAGCCTTAGGTGTTTCCATCAGTGATATTAATCACACCCTGTCAACAGCCTGGGGTTCCAGTTACGTTAACGACTTTGTTGATCGTGGTCGGGTAAAAAAGGTGTATGTGCAGGCTGCTGCTCCATTCCGCATGTTGCCGGAAGATATTAACAAATGGTATGTACGCAACAGTAACGGTGGCATGGTGCCCTTCTCCGCTTTTGCCTCTTCACACTGGGAATATGGTTCGCCACGTCTGGAACGCTATAACGGCAGTTCAGCCGTAGAGATTGTGGGGGAGGCAGCTGCCGGTGTCAGTACTGGAACCGCCATGGACGAAATGGAAAAACTTGTCCACCAACTGCCAGCCGGATTTGGCCTGGAATGGACAGCAATGTCATACCAGGAACGTCTGTCAGGTTCCCAAGCCCCGGCCCTCTACGCTATCTCACTGCTGGTGGTTTTCTTGTGCCTGGCCGCGCTGTATGAAAGCTGGTCCATTCCATTCTCGGTCATGCTGGTCGTTCCGTTAGGCGTTATTGGGGCCGTAACCGCAACCTGGCTGCGCGGGCTTGAAAACGATGTGTATTTCCAAGTTGGGCTGCTGACGATCATTGGCTTGTCAGCCAAGAATGCCATCCTGATCGTTGAGTTTGCCAGCGAACTCAACCACAAAGGCAAGGATCTGATGGCAGCAACGCTAGAGGCCTCGCGCATGCGCTTACGGCCAATACTGATGACCTCGCTCGCTTTCATATTCGGGGTATTACCGATGACGATCAGTTCTGGTGCAGGTTCAGGCAGCCAACATGCGGTAGGAACCGGTGTGATGGGGGGGATGATTTCTGCAACCATACTGGCTATTTTCTTCGTACCGCTATTCTTTGTTTTAGTACGCCGACGTTTCCCAGGCAAACAGGCGATAACGCTATCTAACGATAAAAAAGCCAAATAGCAGACGTAAAAAAAGCAGCATCGGGGAACCGGTGCTGCTTTATTACAAACTTAATTTTGTACCCAAGGTGTTTAAAATAAAAAACAATCAGCCTTGATTTAAGCTCCAACGCGGTGTTAGTTGCCTAACATCTCATCGATGAAGTCTTTCCAGTTTGTTAACTCACGATCAACCATAATAATTTAACTACCTCCTTCATTGGAGGCTAGAATTATACGCTGTTTTTTTAACCAAAAGAAGCATTTTAGGAACCATACCCGCCATTAAAACGTGGATGACGTACCTTTTTAGATTGATCAGCAAGCTAGACGCATTTAATCCCCTCATGTGGTCAATGCCAGGAACATTCGAAAAATGGTGAGTATCGCCATTAATTGTGCTCCTCGGTCATGATTTTTGGCTTTTAGCTCGTAACGAAGTCATTCTGTATGGAACTCATTGCTTTTTTTCGGCATGCTGACCGCTGGTTTTCATTTTTCCGCCACGCGCGGTTTATCATCGGCCATTACCGGTGTTTTATGCACAGAAGGCTTTTCTTATGACATTAACCATGTATGGTATCAAAAATTGTGACACCATTAAAAAAGCACGCCGTTGGCTGGAAGAACAGGGAGTTGCTTACCAGTTTCACGACTATCGCGCAGATGGCCTGGATGAGCAGCGCCTACGGCGTTTTGTTGAACGTCTTGGCTGGCAGCCGCTGCTCAATACACGTGGCACCACTTGGCGCAAACTGGACGAAGCGCAGCGCACCGCGTGTAATAATCCCGATGCTGCCATTGCCCTAATGCTGGAACACCCGGCAATCATCAAACGTCCCCTGCTGGATGATGGCAAGAGCAATACCCTGCTAGGATTCAGTACCGATAGCTATCAGCAATATATTTCCGAGGTTAGTTCATGATTTGCCCTGTTATTGAACTGGCACAGCAACTCATCAAGCGCCCTTCACTTAGTCCGAATGATGAAGGTTGTCAGGCACTGATGATCGCTCGCCTGCAAGCTATTGGTTTTACCATTGAGCCGATGGACTTTGGCGATACACAAAACTTTTGGGCCTGGCGTGGTCATGGCACAACGCTGGCGTTTGCCGGCCACACCGATGTCGTGCCAGCCGGGGATGAAAAGCAGTGGGATCACCCGCCGTTTGAACCAACAATCCGAGACGGCATGCTGTATGGCCGTGGTGCTGCCGATATGAAAGGTTCATTGGCTGCCATGTTGGTTGCCGCTGAACGTTTTGTTGCAGCAAATCCCAACCACAAAGGCCGCCTGGCATTCCTGATCACATCAGATGAAGAAGCCAGCGCCACTCACGGTACCGTAAAAGTGGTCGAAGCCCTGATGGCACGCAATGAGCGCCTTGATTATTGTCTGGTAGGCGAGCCTTCCAGCACCGAGCGCGTAGGGGATGTGGTGAAAAATGGCCGCCGTGGTTCTATCACCGCCAATCTGCGTATTCATGGCATTCAAGGGCACGTGGCCTACCCACAATTGGCAGATAATCCAGTACATCGCGCAATACCTGCACTAAACGAACTGGTTGCTATTGAATGGGATAAAGGGAACGAGTTTTTCCCACCAACCAGCATGCAAATTGCTAACGTGCAGGCAGGTACTGGCAGTAATAACGTGATCCCTGGCGAGATGCTTGTTCAGTTTAATTTCCGTTTCAGTACTGAACTCACCGACAGCATGATCAAACAACGTGTGCAGGAGCTGCTAGATCGCCACCAATTAAACTACAGCCTCGAATGGTGGTTGTCCGGTCAACCATTCCTTACCGAACGCGGTGCTCTGGTCGACGCTGTGGTCAATGCGGTGGAGCACTATGGGGAAATAGCCCCGCAGTTGCTGACCACTGGCGGAACTTCAGATGGCCGATTCATCGCACAAATGGGAGCCCAAGTGGTTGAGTTGGGGCCGGTTAATGCCACCATCCATAAAGTGAATGAGTGTGTGCACGCTGCAGATCTGCAACTGCTCAGCCGCATGTATCAACGTATCATGGAGCAATTGGTCGCATGATGACACCGGAAATGCTGACCGGCCAGTCAACGGAACACTTGGCCGTGCTGAGTGGTCACCATCGGTTGCAACCCGCTGCCGTCGCCGCCTTTGAACACATGCAGCAGGCGGCAAAGGCAGCCGGTTTGGATCTGCAACCGGCCAGTACCTTTCGTGATTTCGACAGGCAATTGGCCATCTGGAACGACAAGTTCTGCGGTAAACGCCCTGTGTTAAATGAACATTGCCGACCAATAGATGTTATGCAGCTACCGGTGGCCGAGCGTTGTGAAGCTATCCTGCGTTGGTCGGCACTGCCAGGCGCAAGCCGCCATCACTGGGGCAGCGATCTGGATGTCTACGCCCCATCATTACTGCCGGAAGGGAAAAAATTGCAGTTAGAGCCTTGGGAATATCAAGAAGGCGGCTATTTCCATCTACTGGATCAGTGGATGGCTGCGCATATGGCCGAGTTTGGTTTCTACCGCCCATTTACCGAAAACCAAGGTGGCGTCGCCGTAGAACCTTGGCACCTGAGCTACCGCCCACTGGCAAAGGAGGCCGAGCATTTATTAACGCCTGAGCTACTGCTAGCATCCTGGCGGGACAAGGACGTGGCCGGTGCACAATGGCTCGAAGAGCATTTACCATCGATATTTACGCGTTTTATACACCATGAGGGAAAGGCATAAATATGCAATGGTTAGCTGACTATTGGTGGATCATTCTGGTTATATTGGTTGGCATGGTCCTGAATGGGATCAAGGAATTACGCCGCCTTGACCATAAAAAATTTCTCACTCATAAACCCAAAATCCCGCCTCACCGCGATAATAATGCTCAATGGGATGATGAGGACGATTGGCCGAAGAAGAAATAACCTTAGGACGCATATTGCACTCTCAGTTTGTGACGAAACCCATGATGAGGGAGAGCCCACTCCAATGTATCTCGGGTTAGAAAACGATTCTGTCATCAATGTCAGGGCGCCTGCTGCGCCCTGACGTTTATCTGAATGCGATCAAATCACCACGCTTGCCAAACATTGCCTCTTCCCAATAACGCTGTGGCACATAGTAATGCAAACGTTCCAAAGCCTTGTTCATCATTCCCTGATTAATCGCATGGCCGACTCCGTCCTCAACATCTAAAGTAAAGTCACAGCCAACCGCTTGTAATCCGGCAGCTGCCGCGCGGGCATGCTCCAGCATAATGACGGTATCTGTTTCACCATGAATAAGGTGAACCACTGTTTCGCCAAAGCCCGTTTCTGGTTGTTGGGCGAACCGGCCACTAAAGGCCACAACGCGCCCAGCCAGTTGCGATTCCGCCTTCAAACCTTCCAACGCCATAATCGCGCCTTGAGAAAACCCTACCAGTGCCGTTCCTGCATAACTCACACCGCTGTACTGTTGCCAGTAACGCACGGTTTCAACAAACGTTGGCATTACCTCGGTTATGCGTTGCACACGGTTGGCTTCCGTGATCTCTTGAACAGAAAACCACTGACGGCCAGGACCGGAAACAAAAGGACCACCAATGCTCACAACCAATGCCTGTGGGAATTCTTTGGCGAAATAACTGCCTATCTCGCCCATCGCCACCGGATTATCCCCAACACCATGAAATAGCAGGATCAATTGTTCCGCCGGTGTGGCAGGGCTTTGGACAACAAAATATTCATGTTTCATGGAAACTCCTTATGCCGGACCGTATACCAAGCGTCTGCCGGTAACTATACGCCACTGACAAATCCGGAAAATCGGTTTTTATTGAACAACTCGTTCCATTTATTGCAATGACTGCGACCATTGATACCAATAATGACAATGTTGAGCATTGAGTTGTTGCAAAGCCTGGGCTGTCTCTTGCCGCCAGAGATGTAACAGTGCTTTTTGGCCACTTAAACCATGAGAGACAACACATTGCGCGACAGTCTGCTTTTGCTGCAAATAGTTGCGCAATGCCGCGCAGTGCAATTCAGTTGCCATCAGCAAGCGCTGTAGGGCCCCTAGACTGGCTTCTAATGGCCGATGAGCAAAAGCAAAGCCAGCCAGTTCCCGCCAGTCTTCCTGATTCAAATAGTGATCGCTATTATCATCAACAACAGTGAGTTGGAGGCTACTGTGCTGCTGCAACCACCGCCAGTCACGCGCCAGCTGTTTGCTCGCCGCACGACACAGATTATCCCCTTGCTCACTGAGTGGCAGCAGTGCCATGGCTGTATGGCAACCGCTACTGGCTTCAGGTTTATTACCAATGCGCACCAGGGTAAACCCATTAGATTGCCAGAAACGCCACAAAGCTTCGGTATAGCCAAAACTGACAGAGAGAAAATCTAGCCCCTGTGAGCGTTGTTTTTGTTGTTCAATTAAACGGCTGGCAACCCCTTGCTGGCGTAATTCAGGTAATACCGCAATGCGGGTTATACGACGCGAACGTAACGTCGGTGCCCACCATTGCCCACTGTGCGCAGCAAGGGATTGCGCCACCAGACTACCACGCGGTCTTCTTCTGCCCGCCCACACCGCGTGGGCTAATTCATCAGATAATCCGCCCTCATCCACCAACCACAACGCCCCCACAATATCTTCCCCTTGCGATGCCGCGCTGAAATGCATGCCTGGGGCATCCATCAATCGACGCAAGTCCAGTGGCGAGGTGCGGTAATGAGCACTGCAAAGCAGCGCATAAAATTGCTGCAAACGCTGTGGGATGGCACACAATTCGGCCTGTTCAATATGCTGTATAGCCAATGAGGAGCTGGTGGCTCGCCAGACGGATTCTTCATTGAACAACAGCGCATTATCGATAATACGTTCCAAAGCATCCCCTGCGGCCCAACGCATTGGCTGCTGTAAGCTTAGCGATTGCCACTGCGGCAAAGCAGCACAAAATTTCAATAGAAACCCTCGTCCAGTGCCTTCATACCCCTGCACCGTTGTAGTCAACAATACGCGCGGAAAATAACTAACCAGTTGTTGTAACAGAGGGCTAGGGATCGCCGCAGCTTCATCCACCAGCAACCAATCGGCATCAGCCGCCGCGTGTTCAGCACAATGTTGTAATAACGCATCAGGAGCCCAAAATTGTGCCTTGCCCTTAGACCACTCAGCGGCAACTTCGGTAGCCGCTTTACTCGGCCCAGTGATCCAACAGGTCGACTTGCTGGCGGCCATCAACATGCCTGCCAACGTTGATTTCCCTCGACCACGTGCAGCAGTCAGTACCCAGATCCCCTTCTCTGCCTCAAGCAGCCGGGCCAATATTTTCTGTTGTTCCTCGCTAGGCTCGCCCTGTGGCGCTTGCCAGTCTGGACGTATTGGCAAAGGCGCCAACTGCAATGGTTGACCTTGATGCCAAACAGACACTTCACTGTCAGCCGAAAGCTGCCTTTGCAGATGGTGGATAAAATTCGGTGTCGGGATAGGTTGCGAACAGTCACTCCAACGCAGGCTATCTCCATCTTGTTGGTGCGCCCAATGCCGCCAAGCTGGCACGAGTAATAGTAACCAACTGCCAGCACGTAACGTTCCGCAAAGCTGAGCCAGCGCCTCTACATCCAGCGCTTGTGATGCGTCAAAAACCGCATGTAACCGCTCTTGCCCCAATAGCGTTTTCACACTGCTGCTTGGCCCGGCCTTAACGTCAGCAGGAGCATCGCTCCCCACCCATGGCCAATCACCAGGCAACAGTGCCATGAGTTGCCGAGCTTGAGCATGGCTCCATTGTGTTTCACCACTCATCACCAACAAGCGGCGTATGCCCTGTCGCTGCATACGTTTTTGCATTGCCTGTAACATTGGAATGTCAGACCTGAAAGAAATGTACCGATAATAAATACCGGCACTTAGAAGGATCAGCGGTAAGCAAAAGTATTACAGACATTAGGATCGCCACTGTCGAATCCCCGCTTGAACCACGTATATCGCTGTTCTGAACTGCCATGGGTGAAACTGTCTGGTATAACGCGCCCCTGACTCTGTTGCTGCAAGCGATCATCGCCAATCGCCTGCGCAGCATTCAGTGCAGCCTGCAAGTCACCGGCTTCCAGCATTTGTTGCTTCTCTGCGTAATGGCCCCAAACGCCAGCAAAACAGTCAGCCTGCAACTCCATTTTCACCGATAGACGATTAATGTCCACCTTGCTCGCACCCTGCTGCATTTGGCGTACCTTACGCTCAATCCCCAGAAGATTCTGAATATGGTGCCCAACCTCGTGCGCCACCACGTAAGCTTGAGCAAAATCGCCCCCAGCTCCCAGTTTGGTTTTCATATCCTGATAGAAAGACAGATCGATGTATACCGTACCATCCGCAGGGCAATAGAATGGTCCCATAACAGATTGGCCGGTCCCGCAAGCGGTACGCGTAACTCCCCGGTACATCACCAGCTTGGGATCTTGATAACGTTTCCCCATCTGCTGAAATATTTCTTGCCAAGTATCTTCGGTAGATGCCAGTACCACCGAGGTAAATTTAGCCTGTTCATCATCCTTCGGGCTGATCCTAACGCTTTGCTGCTGTGGCTGTGGCTGCGGTGGTAGATCGCCGCCATTCAGCAATGGGCTCAGATCGACGCCATAATAGCCAGCAACCAGTACCACAACCAGGACGACGAGCCCCCCTTTGCCGCGGATCGGAACACGGCCCCCGCCTATACCGCCGCCAAGTCCAGAAGACTGACCGCGACGATCCTCAACATTGTCACTTTCCCGACGCCCTTGCCAACGCATACATAAACTCCAAATTAGATTTCTAACAATCGCTCACTGATTATCATTATAAGGTGTTGTAGACAGCGGAAAGAGAGTAATTCAGCGAAATAGTCAGAAACGATGCTGCGAAGGACGCGCTTGGATGATTTTCACCCACTAGAGGCTCATTGCTCAGAATATCCGCACAAGAGACCACCCTGTCTGCGCCCTTTAATTACCAATGATAACGTCGTCCACCATCAAGCCAGACCATACAAAGGTCAAGCTTTTAGGAAACGTTCCGGAGGATTGCAGGTATTTGAGCGTATTACGGCGTTGTTCGCGTGCAATAAGCGAACAACGCCTAAACGACCATCAGTCGAGCTTGACACCTATACGGTGAGCGACTTCTTCGTAGGCTTCAATTAAGCCCCCGAGACTCTGACGAAAACGATCCTTATCCATTTTATTCAGCGTTTTTTTGTCCCACAGGCGGCAACCATCTGGCGAGAATTCATCCCCCAACACAACGTCTCCCTTGAACAATCCAAACTCCAGTTTGAAATCGACCAGAATCAGGCCAGCATCATCAAACAGTTTGCTCAAAACTTCGTTGGCTTTGTAACTCAGCTCACGCATGCGTGTCAGATGCGCTTTACTCACCCAGCCAAAAGTTTCGCAGTAGGATTCATTCACCATAGGATCGTGCATGGCATCATTTTTCAGGAACAGATCAAACAGCGGTGGATTGAGTGGCAAACCCTCTTCAATACCAAGACGCTTCACCAGTGAGCCCGCAGCACGGTTGCGGATCACGCACTCAACCGGAACCATATCCAGTTTTTTTACCAGCACTTCATTGTCTGACAGCAGGCGCTCCATCTGCGTGGGGATCCCCGCCTCTTCCAGTTTGCTCATAATGAAATGGTTGAACTTGTTGTTCACCATCCCTTTGCGAGCGAACTGTTCAATACGCTGACCATCCAATGCTGATGTATCGTTACGGAATTCCAACACCAACAGATCCGAGTTTTCAGTGGTGTAGACAGTTTTTGCCTTTCCGCGATACAGCTCAGCTAGCTTTTGCATCTTAGTGACTCCAATAAGGTTATACCTTCCGGTGGCCAAAAGGTGGGTCGATGGCTTACCTACCGGGTATGAAATTGACTGATTTAATTCTTTAGCGTGCTGATCATTATCCCCAATCGCTTTACGGCAACCCAATGCTGAAGCGGTCAGAAACCAACTTGCCCAATGAATGCAAGCAGCCGTTGGAAGGGCGCGATTAATGCAATCATCAACTCTGCGTCTTCAAAAACAACGGATAGATTGTGATAAATCAGGAACGCAAACGATACCGTAGCAAAAAAACAAAAAGGGGCCATAGCCCCTTCAAGATAACTATTTAACGCTTGTTTGACTGAAAGCCGCCTGGAATACCGGCATCAGTGCATCATTTTGCGCCTGAGACAACGGTTTACCTTTGGAGTCGAGCAATTGCAAACTGACACGGTTATTCAAATCACCGAGCTGCAGTTTATAATCGCCATCTTTCAGTCCAGGAGCTTTAACGCCCATTGCACCCCAATCTTTAGCGCTCGGAGATTTATAGGTCACAGAAACAGAGCCTTTGGAACGACTACGGTCGCGTACCTTCATACCGAGTTTTTCCAGTGTTGCTGGCAGGCGCTCCCATACTACCGGGAACGGTGCACGCACGATGAGCATCGGCAGGCCAGCATCGTTAGTACCATTTTGTACATCCAGCGTTTCTGTACGCTTGGCTGTCTGGCTGCTGGTCAGATTTTCCTGCTTGTCCAAACCTTCAACAATAGTATTAATCATCATGCTATTGTAACGCTGAACTTCAACAGGGTTAGTCACCTTATCGGTCTTGCCCTGTTGGCGAAGTTCGAGGGTTTTCACTACCAGCGCCTGTTGATAGCCTTGTTGCTCCACCGTGATCTGATAGCGGCCTTCGTACTGGTCATCTTCATCCAGCCGGCTCCACTTGACCCAATCGGTCGTCAACGTCTGGTCAGCGTCCTGGCGAGAAGCAATAGGCATATTTTTCGCCTGAATCAAACTGGCTACGCGTGGCCATAGATTCTGGTTTTTCGGGCTATTTTCAAACAGCAACGTACCGCTATCACTCGTATTTTGCCCGCGAGAACCACTCAATAGAGCAAGCGGCTGTACAGGAGGACGAATATCCAGTTGCTTGCCTGTTTGGCCTTTCTGCGCACTTACCGGCACGTTATAGTCACCCGTTTGTACCGGCAGAATAAGGCCGGACGGTGCGTTTAACTGTTTTAGGGGGGCAGCATCAAGGTATGATTCATCCCCACTGACCTGGCGTTTGTAACGCTGATCGGAAGAGCACGCCGCCAGCGTCATGACAAGCGCTATGCCCACGACTTTTGCTACCATCGACTTTTGCAATGAATAAGCCATCAAATTTTCCTAAGAGTTACAGCAAACCGGCGCTTTTCAACGCACGTTCCACAACAGGACGAGCAGCGTCAGTCAACGGCGTCATAGGCAGACGCATCGTATCTGTTGCCATCAATCCCAATGCTTTACAGGCCCATTTCACCGGAATTGGGTTTGCTTCTACAAACAAATCCTGATGCAACGGCATCAAGCGCTGATTCAAGCGGCGAGCTTCGGCAAAGTTGCCTTGCGCTGCCAAGCGGCAAAGTTCCACCATTTCGCGCGCGGCCACGTTGGCAGTCACTGAGATCACCCCTTTGCCCCCCAGTTGCATGAAGTCCAAACCGCTGGCGTCGTCACCGCTCAGTAAAGTGAAATCTTCATCATCAACCAGCAGTTGGATCTGACTAACACGACTTAAGTTCCCTGAGGCTTCTTTCACAGAGACAATATTTCTGATTTTGGCTAAACGTGCGATGGTTGGCGGGAGCAGATCACAACCGGTACGTGAAGGCACGTTATAAAGGATTTGTGGCAGATCGGTACTTTCAGCAATGGCTTTAAAATGCTGATACAGACCTTCTTGAGTAGGCTTGTTGTAGTAAGGAGTTACCGTAAGGCAACCTACTACGCCCGTATTAGTGAGACGTTGAGTCAGTGAAATGGCTTCGCTGGTGGCATTGGCGCCGGTCCCGGCAATGATTGGAATTCGGCCGTCGGCCAGTTCCAGAGTCTGCAATACCAAATCGATATGTTCATCATGGGCAAGCGTAGCAGACTCACCGGTAGTCCCGACGGAAACGATAGCTGCAGTCCCACAGGCTACATGGTAATCAATCAGTTTTTTGAGGCTCGCACGATCGACAGCACCTTTGTCATCCATCGGCGTCACTAGTGCAACAATACTTCCCGTAAACATTGGCCGTCTCCTCTACAAACAAGTTACTCATGGTACTTTTGACACCTATCCAAAAGCAAGCAAACAACGTGTTGTAAGCGCTTGGCAGGCGGTTTTTTTTATGTTTACCATGATAACCCCATTGAGCACGACAGGAAGCTATATTTTGCCTAAGCCAGATGAACACTATCTTGTGATTACTGCACTGGGTGCGGATCGCCCCGGTATCGTCAATACCATCACCCGCCACGTCAGCAGCTGTGGGTGCAATATCGAAGATAGCCGTCTGGCCATGCTGGGTGAAGAGTTTACCTTCATCATGCTGCTCTCCGGCGGTTGGAACGCAATCACCCTGATTGAGTCAACTTTGCCGCAAAAAGGAGCAGAGTTGGATTTACTGATCGTGATGAAACGCACAAACTCGCAAGAAAGGCCACCGATGCCGGCAACGGTATGGGTACAAGTCGAAGTTAGAGACTCCCCGCATATTATTGAGCGTTTTACCGGTCTGTTTGACACTAAACAGATGAACATCGCTGAATTAGTGTCTCGAACCCAACCGGCACAAAAAGGCTTGCCTCCCCAACTCTATATCCAGATCACCGCCCATAGTTCTGGGGACCAGAATGCATCAAATATTGAACAAGCTTTCTATCGCCTATGTACAGAATTGAATGCACAAGGCAGTATTAGCGTTGCGAATTATCCGCAGCATGACGAAAAAGATGGAGAGTAGTGATGAGCCCATTGAAAGCCGGTGATACAGCGCCAAGCTTTAGTTTACCAGACCAGGATGGCGAGGAAATTAGTTTGGCAGACTTCCAAGGACAACGAGTCCTTGTTTATTTTTATCCTAAAGCCATGACGCCGGGTTGCACCGTACAGGCCTGTGGGTTGCGGGACAACATGGATGAGTTTAAAAAGGCGGGTGTCGAAGTGCTTGGCATCAGTACCGATAAACCTGAAAAATTGTCACGTTTTGCCGAGAAAGAATTGCTCAACTTCACATTGTTATCTGATGAAAATCATCAGGTCGCACAGCAGTTTGGGGTATGGGGTGAAAAAACCTTCATGGGCAAAACCTATGATGGCATCCATCGTATCAGCTTCCTGATCGACGCCAACGGCAAAGTTGAAAAAGTGTTTGATGATTTCAAGACCACTAACCATCACGATATCGTGATGGATTACCTCAAACAGTAATAATCCTATCCCAAGCGCAGCAAACAGGTTTGCTGCGCTTTATTTTAGGCTGTGCACCTTAATGACTTTCAACCAGCAACTCATCCGGCCACGCGTGGATCACTGCTTTCACCAACGTTGCCAAAGGAATAGCAAAGAAAACTCCCCAGAATCCCCACAAACCACCAAAAATAATAACCGAAAGAATAATCACCAACGGGTGCAGGTTGACCGCTTCAGAGAACAGGATCGGTACCAACAGATTACCATCCAATGCCTGCACCACCAGATAAGCAATAATCAGCGTCCAAAAATCAGCACCTATCCCCCATTGGAACATCGCCACTACGACCACCGGTATCGTCACTAGAACGGCACCGATATAAGGGACCAAAACAGAAACACCCACCAGCACGGCCAGTAACAAGGAGTAACGCATATCCAAGATGAAGAACACCAGATAGGTTGCAACGCCTACAATCAGCATCTCCATCACCTTACCGCGAATATAGTTGGTGATCTGCTGATTCATCTCGGTCCATACCTGTCCGGCAAGCCCACGGTCACGCGGCAAGACCCGGCGTAACGCATTGATCATCTGTTCTTTATCCTTCAACAGGAAGAACACCATCAACGGCACCAGGATCAGATAGATAGCCAAGGTCAGTAACCCTACCAAGGAGGCCAGCGAGAATTTCACCACTGACTCCCCCATGCCAGACAACCGCCCACGCAGGTTTTCTGCCATCATATCAATAATGCCTACATCCACCAGTGCCGGATAACGTTTCGGCAAGGTCGTCGCATAGTCATAGAACTGGTTGAGCATACTGGGTAAGTCGGTCATCAGATTGATCCCCTGCTGCCAAGCAGTTGGCGCAACCACAAAGACCAACAATAAGGTAATTCCGCCAAACACGATCAACACCATACTCGCCGCCCAAGTACGCGAAAAACCCAGTCGCTGCAAGCGCGCCGTAGGCCACTCCAGCAGGTAAGCGAGCACAATCGCCACCAGCAAAGGTGCCAAGATACCATGCAGAAAATAGAGAATGCAGAAACCGGCTATCAGGATGACCAACAATGCAACGGCCTGCGGATCGGTAAAACGGCGCCGATACCACTGTAACAACATCTCTAACATCAGAGATTACTCCTTATTTTATCAATACAAGTGGGCGACTGCCGTTTAGGGGCATCACTCCAGCCTGTGCCTCTATGTACGCACGGCGATTTATTATGTTGCCCTATTTGTTTGTTTTGACACAATTTCAAATAGCTTATACCCGTGAGCTGAAAGAGACCGCAAAGTAGCCAGTTCGAGAGACGACAATTATATCGCCGGACAAACATTTCATTGTCGGCGGTGGCTGGCTATTATGATCTGATAGCGCCACTTAGGCGTAAGGCCCACAAGAAGATTATCTGGTGAGCTAATGCACTCTCGCACGGATTGTACTAGAGAGTCAGGCACGGAAGAATAACTCTTATGTGATGATGACACTTTGGTAGTTGATGATTTATTTGAGGGAAACTCCTAACTATGGACACCCGGTTCACCCAAACAGTTTTAGTCGTTTTACTGCTCGGCACCCTGAGTGCTTCTGCACTGGCGCCGGTTAATGCACAAACACAAGACCAGCTACCGGATATAGGTACAACCGCCGGAGGAACATTGAGCATTGCACAAGAACAAGTTATGGGTGATTTTTATTTACGCCAAATGCGTGCCAATGCTCCATTAATCACCGATCCTTTATTAACCCAGTATATCAACCAGTTGGGTAAACGGCTGGTGGCAAATGCCTATTCGGTAAGAACACCATTTCATTTCTTTCTGGTGCGTAACGATGCAATAAATGCCTTCGCCTTCTTCGGCGGTAATGTTGTACTGCATTCGGCATTATTTCGTGAAACCGACACCGAGAGCCAACTGGCCTCGGTGCTGGCACACGAAATCTCACACGTAACCCAACGCCACCTGGCTCGAGCCATAGAGGATCAGCAGCGTAATGCGCCACTGACTTGGGTTGGTGCGCTGGGTTCTATATTCTTGGCGATGGCGAATCCTACCATGGGAATCGCCGCCTTGAGTGGTACCTTGGCTGGAGCGCAACAGGGCGCTATCAGTTTCACCCAAGCCAATGAGCAAGAGGCCGATCGTATTGGTATTCAGGTATTGCAGCGGTCAGGATTTGATCCGGAAGCCATGCCTGACTTCCTGCAAAAACTGGCCGATCAGTCCCGTTATTCTTCAAAACCGCCAGAGATGTTGCTGACACATCCTCTGCCTGACAGCCGCCTCTCTGACGCGCGGAACCGTGCTAATCAGATGACACGCAATATCGTGCAATCCAGCCAGGACTACCTGCTGGCCAAGGTACGTACTCTTGGCATGTACAGTTCGAAAGACTACGGATTGACCGATGAACGACTGGAAAGATACAGCAAAGGTAATGTAAGAGAGCAAATGGCAGCGAAGTATGGCCGTGCGCTCCAATTCTACGATGCGAAAAAGTACGCTGAAGCACGTAATACTATTCAACCCTTGCTGGCAAAAGATCCGAAAAACGTCTGGTTGCTAGATCTGATGACCGACATCGATCTCGGTCAGAATATGTCCTCGCAGGCAGTTGCCCGCCTGGAAGCCGTCAACGCCGCACAAAGCAAAAATCCGGTGTTACTGCTCAACCTGGCCAATGCTTACGTTGAGAGTAATCAACCTGCTCAGGCATCAAAGATCCTCAACCGCTACACCTTTACCTACCCGGACGATCCCAACGGTTGGAACCTGCTGGCTCAGGCTAATGCCGCGCAAGGATTACGCGACGAAGAACTGTCTGCTCGAGCAGAAAGCCTAGCATTAGAGGGGCGTTTTGATCAGGCGATCGACTTACTCAGCAACGCCAGTTCATTGCAAAAACTCGGTAGCCTTAATCAGGCTCGTTATGATGCACGCATAGACCAACTGCGCCAGTTGCAAATGGCCTTCAGTAAATTCCAGCGTAACTGATTTGAACAAGGAATGATTGAAATGAACAACATCACTATTTACCACAACCCTCGCTGTTCAAAGAGCCGTGAAACGCTGGCGTTGCTAGAGCAACATGGTATAGAACCACAAGTGGTTTTATATCTTGAAACACCTCCTTCGGTAGGTGAATTAAAGAATTTGTTGAAAGAACTGGGTTTCAACACGGCACGACAGCTTATGCGCACAAAAGAAGAGCTCTACAAAGAGCTGAAACTGGCTGATGACACCCTGAACGAAGAGCAACTGCTTACTGCGATGGTGGAAAATCCAAAACTGATTGAACGCCCTATTGTTGTGAACGGTAGCAAAGTGCGTATTGGAAGGCCACCGGAGCAAGTGCTGGAAATTATTTAACTACGCAGGGGACGCGTAACGCAGCCAACACCGCTGCAGTTTGAATGGTGACGAGTATACATTCCTATTACCTTGTCTGATGGAAGATATATGCAGCGGAAATCCCTTGAAAGTATTGCCCCAGGCCTGATGAACCTGTTGGCTTATGAACGTAGTTGGTTGAAACCTGATATCCGCGCGGGCCTCTCGGTGGCTGCGGTTGCATTGCCAGTGGCGATTGCTTACGCCGAGTTGGCCGGTGTGAGTGCAATTGTCGGCCTTTACTCCTGCATTTTGCCGATGATCGCCTACGCTATTTTTGGATCTTCACGTCAACTGATCGTCGGCCCAGACGCAGCAACATGCGCAGTTATTGCCGCCGTTGTGGCGCCACTTGCCGCTGGCAATACCGAACTCCACTGGCAACTGACTATCGTTATGACCCTGATGATGGGAACATGGTGCCTGATTGCCAGCCGCTTCAAACTGGGAGCAATTGCCGACCTACTGTCACGTCCAATCTTGAACGGGTTATTGAACGGCGTGGCATTGACGATTATCGTTAACCAGATTAGCAAGGTGTTTGGGTATGCATCCCCTTCAAGTGAGTTGATTGAACGCATTTACGCGCTACCAGGAAACTTACTCAACAGCCATTTACCGACGGTCGGAGTCTCGCTGCTGACACTGCTGATCCTGCTTGGTGTTCGTTATTGCCGGCCCAACTGGCCAGCCCCCCTCTTCGCCGTTGTGCTGATTACCTGTTTGACCTGGGGCGCTAATTTACCGCGTTTTGGTGTAGAAACGGTTTCAGCCTATACCGGTGGAGGGTTGCCAATGGTGGAATGGCCAGACTTTAAGCCAGGGTTACTGCGTGATTTGGTAATCCCCGCTTTAAACCTCGCGGTCGTTAGTTTCGTCAGTATGATGCTGACCGTACGCAGCTTTGCGGCAAAAAATGGCTATGAGGTTGATGCTGATCATGAGTTTCGGGCTCTAGGGTTAGTGAATATCGTCTCCGGGCTTTCACAGGGATTTGCTATTAGTGGAGCCAATTCCCGTACCGCCGTGAACGATGCCAACGGGGGCAAGAGCCAATTAGTTTCGGTGATTGCTGCTTTGGCAATTTCTCTGGTGGTCGTTTTTTTTAGCAAACCGCTGCAATTTATTCCTATTGCCGTGCTCGGGGTGGTTCTGATTTACGCCTCTTGGTCGCTGTTGGATATGCGTAGCATCTTCCGGTTACGTAAGCGCAATCGCCGCGCGTTCAGTCTTGCACTGTTTACTTTCTTGAGCGTACTTTTGGTGGGGATCATTCCCGGCATTGGATTGGCGGTTCTACTGGGTTTGCTGCAGTTTCTACAGACTGTCTTCCGGCCTACAGAACAGTTGCTTGGGGTAAATGATCAAGGCTTGATCCACTCGATTGACAGCAGTAACGGCATTAAACCGGTCGACGGCGTCATGATGTACCGCTTTAATTCCCCATTAACTTATTTTAACGTCGCCTATTTCAAACGGCGGATCATCAGTCTGGTGGAAAGCTCACCTTTGCAACCTCGCTGGGTGGTGATTGATGCCGTAGCCAGCTTCACCCATGCCGATGTCAGCGTGCTCGCGGCTATCGACGAGTTGAAACAAGATCTCAAATTACGTGGTATCAGCCTGGTACTTGCAGGTCGTCGAACCGAATTGACCCGGTGGTTTCGCATTAATCGTTCAGAAGATAAGGAACAGGATCTGATCCTGGTTCCTGACCTGTATCTGGCATTAGGGCTTATTCAAAGCAAAGAGAGCAAGGAGGAAGGGGAAACAAACCCGGAATAACTCTTTGCAACTCCTGCCGGTGAAGCCTGTTGGCTGAACTGCCCCCTTTAAATCCCTACAATGGGAGGGGCAGTTTGCCCCAACAAGATGTCAGACATCGTCTTTTGTGCTGAGCTCGAAGGAGCGGAGTAAAAAAGCCAACGCCCATGCGACTTGAAGTATGACGAGTATAATAAGAAAGGTGAATACCTGAAACGGCCATAAGCAGGGCGCTTACAAGTTCAAGATTTCCTTTACGAACGGAATAGTCAATTTGCGCTGAGCGGTAATAGAGGCCCGATCAAGTTGATCCAGTGTCATAAATAGCGTACGCATTTCACGATCCAAGCGCTTTAACAAAAAACGCCCAACGTCTTCAGGCAGTTCAAAACCACGTAACTTGGCACGCAATTGCAATGCCAAAAGTTTCTCTTCGTCGGACAGAGGTTGAAGCTTATAGATTTGCCCCCAGTCAAGACGTGAAGCCAGATCGGGCAGATGCAGATTTAACTGGCGAGGTGGGCGATCGCCAGTAATAAACAAGCGGGTGCGGCCTGTCTCTAAAATACGGTTATAGAGGTTGAAAATCGCCATTTCCCACGCTTCATCACCGGCGATACACTCGATGTTATCGATACACACCAAAGCCAGCTGTTCCATGCCGTCCAGTACTTCTGGCACGAAGTAAGCCCGTTTATCCAGAGGAACATAACCTACCGCATCACCACGTTGCGAAAGTTCGGCACAGGATGCATGCAACAGATGACTGCGTCCCCCGCCCTCGCGTGACCAGAAATAGATATAGCCGCCATATTCCTGATGGATGGCGGATTGAAGCGCAGCTAATAAGGATGGGTTTTCGCCCGGATAAAAACTGGCAAAAGTTTCATCATCAGGAAGATAAAGTGGCAGTGAAAGCTGTGCCGGCGTATTCAGAAAAGCACCTCAACCAAAACTGGCATAAAAACACGGCAAGTCTACCACATAAACCAAGTGCTGTTGAACCCGCAGTGAGAACAATGACACCAATACAATTTTTACCCCAAAACCTGCCTATCCAGCTAAAACAATCCCGGTTCTCGTTCGCTCTTCCACCACCCAACTATATTTCAGCGATATCCTATTCAAGCTACAGCGGTGTAAGCTGAGTTACTCGGCGGCGGCGCTTGGAAAATCACATGTGCTATTCAAATCGGCCTTGACCGGTTTGTCGTCCGGTTAACACATTGAGCAAACCTGAGTATACCCTTCACTCTTCAAGTTGCTTGGGGGTTGGTTTCGTCCTGTTCGCACCAGTCACATAGTGAACTATGCTCTTGGCGACTCTCAGACTTGCCGCCTACATGCGGCCCGAATTATTTTGGGTATATATATTAAAACAAACATATTCACACGCTCAATTTAATATTAAATCACCGAACGATTAAGTCACTAAATTTGCGATCCACCCCCACATTTCGTCTAAATCTCTATATATAATCACTAAAATGTTAAATTAATAAAAGAGGGAGTATTCATGTTTAAAATCAAAAAAAGAATGTATTTGTCGATAGCTTTTTTAACGGCTTTTTTCAGCTTCACCGCACACACAACAGAGTTAACTCATTGGCCTAAGGAACAAGCCAAACAGCTGAGTGAAATGATCGGTGAAAGGGCTAATAAAGGTGACTTTGCCGTTTTCGATATGGATAATACCACTTATAAAAATGACTTGGAGGAGTCGCTCATTCCCTACATGGAAAACAAAGGTATTTTGAAAAGAGAGAAAATAGATCCTTCGTTAATATTAATACCATTTAATGACAGTCTCGGTGAGGCAGAAAGCTTATATAGCTACTATCATCGCCTTTGTGAAATGGATGATTTAATCTGTTACCCTTGGGCTGCGCAGATTTTTTCAGGTTTTACCTTAAGGGAATTAAATCAGCAGGTTGATGAGCTTATGTCACTTAAGGGTAAAATACCCGTTAAATACATAAAAAAAAATAAATTAGAAGAAAAGAATGTTGAACCTCCACGCCCATTACCAGGTATGCAGCAACTCTTTGCAAAATTGCAGGAAAACGGTATTGAAGTATACATTATGAGCGCTGCGCACGAAGAGTTAGTACGCATGGTAGCCAGCAACCCTAAATATGGCTATAACGTAAAACCGCAAAATGTTATCGGCATCAATACCCTGTTGCTCAACCCAAAAACAGGCGAGCTGACCACCGCACGCAAGCAGATAAAAACGAACAATTACCTTCCGGAAAAAAACCAAGACCTGACTATCACACCTTATATTGTTAACCCAATGACCTGGTTCGAAGGCAAAGCTGGTAGTATTATCGGCTACATTGACCAATGGAAAAAACCGGTTTTAGTGGGTGGTGATACGCTTTACTCCGATACCTATATGCTATTGAACAGCACCGATGCTCAAATTGGGAAACGGTTGTGGATCAGCAGAAATCCAGAAACCCTGAAAAAACTCTCGCAATTACAGCAGGAAGCGATAAAACAGCAAAAAACATTAGGCCAACAACCCACCGCCGATAAAAACTGGATCATCGTTAACCAACAAGATATTGAATAAATCGATAAAGGCGGGCATTCACCTTTTTTAGCTGTATACTTGTCATAATTCAAGTTGCTTGACAAATTTCATTGCGTTTTTCATCAAGCAACTCGAATTATTTTTATATATACCCGCCGTTAATATGCCAATGTTACACGTTATTTATGATCTGACCGCTCTTCTGGCACATCGATTACCTCTTCTTCCTTACGGTACAGACTGATCAGTTTAAACAGCAGGCTCAGCCCAATCCCAACGATCGTTGCCAGCGCCATACCTTTCAATTCTGCCGCACCAATATGCACCTTGGCACCGCTAACGCCGATAATCAGGATCACCGAAGTCAAGATCAGGTTTTGTGCTTTGTTGTAATCTACTTTGGATTCAATCAAGACACGTATCCCCGAAGCACCAATCACACCATAAAGCAGAAGAGAAACGCCGCCCATAACCGGCACAGGTACGGCCTGGATCGCCGCCGCCAGCTTGCCCACACAAGAAAGCAGAATAGCCAGAATGGCCGCACCGCCGATCACCCAGGTGCTGTAAACTTTGGTGATCGCCATAACACCAATATTCTCTCCATAGGTAGTATTGGGGGTTGACCCAAAAAAACCGGAAATCACGGTCGAGATACCATTAGCGAACATTGAACGATGCAAACCAGGATCGCGCAGCAAATCTTTCTTGACGATGTTTGCTGTTACTACAAGATGGCCAACGTGCTCGGCAATCACTACCAGTGCCGCTGGCAGGATAGTAAAGATAGCAAACCACTCAAAGCGCGGCGTATAGAAGGTTGGCAAGGCAAACCAGTGTGCTTCACGAATTGGCGTTAGATCTACCACGCCCATAAAGAACGACAACCCATAACCCACCAATACGCCAATCAGGATCGGGATAATGGCCAGAAAACCACGGAACAACACCGAACCTAATACCGTTACGCCCAGCGTCACCAGTGAAATTGTGATAGTAGTGCTGTCTGCTGCTGTACCTTCAGCAGGCAGCAATCCGGCCATATTGGCTGCCACACCGGCTAATTCCAAACCGATCACGGCAACAATTGCGCCCATCGCCGCAGGTGGAAACATCACATCCAGCCAGCCTGTACCCGCCTTCTTGACGATCAGAGCTACCAGACAGAACAGTACACCGCACATAATAAAGCCGCCGAGAGCAACCTCATAACCCAACGGCAACAGCAGCAGCACTGGTGATATAAATGCAAAGCTGGAACCGAGATAGGCCGGGATCTTGCCCTTACAGATGAATAAATACAACAACGTACCAATGCCGTTAAACAGCAGGACGGTCGCCGGGTTGATCTTGAACAAGATTGGCACCAGTACCGTCGCGCCAAACATGGCGAAGAGGTGCTGGAAGCTAAGTGGAATTGTCTGTAACAGCGGCGGACGTTCGCTAACGCCAATGGCGCGACGGGTCATGTTGTCTTTTCCTCTGAGTTATTTTCAGTCGTGTAAACGTAGTAATAAATGTTCTACTAATTTCAGGGCGCCACCAATGGTGCAGAAACCTGAAAAAAGAACGTAAAAAAGCCGACTCTCTGGTCGGCTTATATTTATTTAGTCCCAAATATCTTATCGCCCGCATCGCCTAAACCAGGAACGATATAACCTTTTTCGTTCAAGCACTGGTCAATAGAGGCGGTATATAACTCAACATCAGGGTGTGCTTTCTCCAGTGCAGCGATCCCTTCTGGAGCAGCAACCAATACCAATACCTTGATACTGCTACAACCGGCTTTTTTCAGCAGATCGATAGTCGCGATCATCGAACCGCCAGTAGCCAACATCGGGTCAACAACCAACGCCATGCGTTCAGCAATATTGGATACCAGTTTCTGGAAATACGGCACCGGCTCCAAGGTTTCTTCGTCACGATACACACCAACCACGCTGATGCGTGCGCTCGGCACGTGCTCAAGTACCCCTTCCATCATGCCTAACCCTGCACGCAGAATTGGCACAACGGTAATTTTTTTCCCTTTTATCTGTTCAACTTCAACTGGCCCGCACCAACCTTCGATGGTCACTTTTTCCGTCAGCAGATCGGCAGTCGCTTCATAGGTCAGCAAACTACCCACTTCGGAAGCCAGCTCACGAAAGCGTTTAGTACTAATATCATGTTCACGCATCAGACCAAGCTTGTGTTTAACCAGCGGGTGTTTCACCTCAACGATCTTCATTATTTTTCTCCTATTAAGGCGATTGACGGCCAAAAAACCGCGGGATTATAACGCCTTTTTGTCATCACGCCACTACCATTAGCCGGATCAAGATCAACAAAACGCTGACTATCCAGTGCGCTCCTTATACGGGTCAGACGGTGGAGTACTCAAATTGCCTGCGCCAAGAGGCTTTGAGGTTCCCCTATTGGCAACGTTTAACGAAATGAAACATTATTGAAGTTAATGCCTGTTCCTTTTGAGCCTAATTTTCATAGCAATCACCAGGACAGGAACAGGCAATGGGTTCAGTTTTACCGACGTTACCAACCCGTTGATAAAATTAGCGTCTCTAGACCACACCTTCCAGTCATAGCATTAACCTTTGTGGAAAGTCTCACATGAGATCGCATCTTTAGGTAAACCGTTCGGTTGAGGGACATAACGGATTGCCCCTATGTCGAAATTTATCGCCTCGGCAGTATAAATGAGGAAAGGTGTGCTCATCATTTGGTAAGACATACCCGTTTCTACCAAACACTGAACAGGGATCTTAATTGTAGACCAGTTGCTTGAGGGTTCAGGGAGAACATCGGCTATGTTCACTTCACCACGACAAGGGTACTCACAATGCGTAGACAAATTCACAAGCGCTGGGTGACCCGAATTGACACGCATATCAAACTCGATAGTCGCGTTAGCATTTACATAGCGGCTGTAATCAGCCCCCTTGCCGTCAGGTGTTTGCATATAGATTTGAGCAGCCGACTTACCTACAAACTCTCCGGTTTCCCCGGTGAAATTAACGTTAAGTGCTGATTGTTGCATACCTTGATAGTCGATACCTTTGGTCGTAACGGCACCAATGGTCGTTTCGCCTTTCGTTATCTCGACCTTAGACCAACCGTTGATATCGCCTGACATGGCAGCCACAAACTCGCCTTTAGCATCCTTACCGTAGATCTCCAAGGGAGTATCGGCTGTCCCTATATCTGGAGCAGACATTCCGCAGCCGTAATCACGTGGATCAAGTGGAAGATTATTTAAGTCCTTTTCCGTTGCCAAAACGTCTGTTTTGCCCGCATAGTTCAGACCATAACCGTATGGAAAGAGTTGTCTATATTCACCATCAAGTTCTTGCTCTATCACTTCTCCTGTGATCCCATCGACAGGCGTAGCATAATTTTTAATATTTGGAGCCGCACGGTTAATCGTAGTTGAACACTTGGTGGCTCCCCATGTATAGGATAATTTGCCTTTAAAATCTTTGTCACCGAAAAGAACATCCGTAATTCCCAACCCCTCCGTGCCGGGTAACCATGCCGCGACAAAAGCGTCAGAATTATTGATCTCTTCATTGATATACAAAGGGCGCCCGGAATAGAACACCGTGACCACTTTAAACCCCTGCTTTTTGAGGGAGTGAATCAGTTCTGAATCTTGCTTATACTCCGATTTGAGTGAAGCAAACTCAAGTGACTGAGATTTTGTAATATCGCCAAACATTTCAGCATAGGGATCTTCACCAATAACCACTACTGCCAATGCTTCTTCAGGCTTGGCAGCTGCAATATCGGTAATGACATTATCTTCACCTACCACGCTTTTCATTGCCATAAGCATGGTTTGCGCATTCGGGAAGTCTTTTTCAATGGTGTTACCATCCCCTTGCCAAGATAGTGACCATCCTCCTGTTTGTTTGGTGATATCATTGGCAGCGGACCCCACAACCAGGTATTTCCCCCCTCTCTTAAGAGGCAGTGTTTGTGCTTCGTTCTTCAACAGTACCAGCGATTCAGCGACCGCTTGACGCGCTATCGCAACGTGTTCAGGAGCACTGAGTATTTCCTGCTTACCAGCCAAAGCACGCTGGCTTGGCATCGGTTTTTCCCACAAATTTGCACGCATCTTCACACGTAGAATACGCGTTACCGCATCGTCAATGCGCTCCATCGGGATAATGCCCGATTTAACCTGATCGATAACGTTTTGATAAAAGGCATGCCAATCATTACGAGATGTCACCATGAAAATGTCGTTGCCTGCAATAACGGCTTGCGGACAGTTAGCAGCGGAGCAACCATTAATTTCAGCTTGGCCATTCCAGTCAGTCACGACCAAACCGTCAAAACCCATTTTACCTTTGAGAACATCAGTGATGAGGTACTTAGACCCATGGATTTTCTGGTTTTGCATATAGTCAGACCCATTACTTGAAGCCTGATAATCTTTATTACCCACCATTGGATCGTAGTTGGCAGGGTTCCACCAAGAGTTAAAGGAACTCATCACAACCTGCGCACCTGCATTCAAACCACCGATATATCCCATGGCATGGATATTACGCAGATACTCTTCTGTATAGCGGTTTTGCCCGTGATCGACACCGTGAAGCGTTCCGCCATCGCCGAGCCAATGTTTCACGTTAGAAATAACGTTATACTCCCCCTTTAATCCCTCCTCGCCCCCTTGAATACCTTGGACCATGCGTTTTGCATACTCATAAACGATTTCAGGATCTTCAGAATACCCTTCATATACCCGTCCCCAACGGTAGTCACGCGGCGTGGCAACCGTCGGTGCAAAAGTCCAGTCTAACCCGGTAGCAACAACCTCTCGCGCTGTCACTTCACCGATTTTTTCAATCAGATCTGGGTTACGGGCTGCTCCCAAACCAATATTGTGAGGAAAAACAGTCGCCATAAATACGTTGTTATGGCCGTGTACCGCATCGGTTCCCCACATAAATGGAACCCTGAATCCACGCCCTTCATAAGCACGTTCGATCGCTAACCAATATTTGTCTGCTTCCTTCGCCCAGTCTTCAGCCGTAGCGTACTTATTGCCTGCAGGAAATGCACCGCCACCATTCAAGATCGAACCCAGTTTAAATTTCTCAGCCTCTTCGGGGGTAACATCGCGTAAGTCTGGCTGTACCATCTGCCCTATTTTTTCCTCTAGCGTCATCATAGAAACAATACGCTGTATTTCCGCCTCCATAGCAGGATCTTTTTTGATTACGCTATTAACATTTTCCCAATCGGAGAAGTAAGGTAAAGTAGTACTATTTGGTGAGGTAGTACTGTTTCTGTTAGTAGCACTTCCAATATTATTGCTACCACCGTCACAACCAACTAGCGCAAGAGAAATAAACACACCAATAAATACATTATTCGTTTTGATCACGACGTTCCTCTCTGAGTGAAAAATATAGCTATAAGCAGAATGTTCCTAACCTTTAAAATTCGTGAATAACGTTAACAACACACAAAAAAAAATACTAAGATATATTTCACAGATCGAAATAAATACGTTTTTAGTTTTAATTAAATAAATCGAATTTCAGCAAGTCCTCATTCCGGTGAGAACGTGTGATTTTCCTCAGGGGCACAGCCGAACCCTATGACCAAACTTTCTGCCAGCAATCTACTTGCCCGCGAGACATGCGCTACAGAGGGCAGTCTGAAAATTAGCGCTGTTCCACAAGGTTCTCGCAAACGTTTGCTTACACTGTTAGAATTGCTGCGCCTTGTTCCGGTATCACCACCGGAAGCACCATTTTCAAACCGCAAACCGTCGTGGGGATCGCGCAGTGACCGACAAAACCACTCTCAGCTATAAAGACGCAGGTGTCGATATCGATGCTGGCAACGCATTGGTAGATCGCATCAAAGGTGTAGTAAAACAGACCCGCCGTCCAGAAGTTATGGGTGGTCTTGGAGGGTTTGGTGCTCTATGTGCACTACCGCAGAAATACCGCGAACCAATACTGGTTTCAGGCACCGACGGCGTAGGCACCAAACTGCGCTTGGCAATGGATCTAAAACGCCATGACACCATCGGTATCGATCTGGTGGCGATGTGTGTTAACGACTTGGTAGTTCAAGGTGCAGAACCCTTGTTTTTCCTAGATTACTATGCCACAGGCAAACTGGATGTAGAGACGGCTACCAGCGTCATAACGGGGATTGCCGAAGGCTGTAAACAAGCCGGCTGTGCATTAGTGGGGGGAGAAACCGCTGAAATGCCGGGAATGTATCACGGGGAAGACTACGACGTGGCAGGTTTCTGCGTGGGCGTGGTTGAGAAATCCGAAATTATCGATGGTAGTAAAGTACAATCTGGTGATGTGTTGATTGCCTTGGGAGCGTCGGGGCCACACTCTAACGGCTACTCGTTGGTACGCAAAATTCTGGAAGTAAGCGATACCGACCCCAGCACGGTAATGCTTTCTGGCAAACCGTTAGCCGACCATCTGCTCGCACCTACCAAGATTTATGTCAAATCCATACTTAAACTGATTGAAAACGTCAACGTTCACGCCATAGCACACCTGACCGGTGGCGGTTTCTGGGAGAATATCCCGCGCGTGCTACCAGAAGGAATACAAGCGGTGATCGACGAATCAAGCTGGCAGTGGCCTGACATTTTCGGTTGGTTACAGCAAACCGGTAACGTCAGCCACCACGAAATGTATCGCACGTTTAACTGTGGTGTCGGTATGGTCATTGCGCTGCCAGAAGAATCAGTAGAAAAAGCGCTTACCTTATTGACTGCTGCAGGTGAAAAAGCCTGGAAGATCGGTAAACTGTCGGCTTCTTCAGACGAGCAACAAGTGGTTATTCAGTGATGAAAAATATTGTGGTATTGATCTCTGGCCAAGGGAGCAATCTCCAGGCACTGATTGATGCCTGCCAGCAAGGCCGTATTGCCGCCAACATTATGGCGGTATTCAGCAATAAGGCTCAAGCTTACGGACTACAGCGCGCCAAGGAAGCAGGTATTGCCACCCATACCCTGGATGCCAAAACCTTTGCCGATCGCGAAGCGTTTGACAGCGCGCTGGCACAGGCCATTGATCAATACCAACCCGACCTGCTGGTACTGGCTGGTTATATGCGTATCCTCAGTAACGCCTTCGTGCAGCACTACCAAGGGCGCATGCTGAATATCCACCCTTCTCTGCTGCCAAAATATCCTGGATTGCATACGCACCGTCAGGCTATTGACAATGGCGATAGTGAGCACGGTACTTCAGTGCACTTCGTCACTGAGCAACTCGACGGTGGCCCAGTGATCCTGCAGGCCAAAGTACCTATCTTCCAAGACGATGAAGAAGATGACGTGATTGAGCGGGTGCAAACTCAGGAACATACTATTTACCCATTAGTAGTAAATTGGTTCATTGAGGGCAGATTAGCAATGCGTGACAACGCAGCCTGGTTGGACGGAAAACGCTTGCCCTTGCAAGGATATGCAGCGGACTAATGGCTGTACTCTGAAGGTTTATCAAACGGTGTCCTGCAAGGCACCGTTTTTTTTCACCAGAATCTATTATCTGAAGTTATACTTTTCACACTTTTACGATATGGAGAAACATGCATGCCCAGCAATGCCAGCGTCAGACTTCGCCCACTGGAGCGCGATGATTTGTCTTTCGTCCACCAGATGGATAACAACGCCAGTGTTATGCGTTACTGGTTTGAAGAGCCGTATGAAGCCTTTGTTGAGCTTGCCGACCTATATGACAAACATATTCACGATCAGAGTGAGCGGCGTTTTATCATTGAACATGAGGATGCCAAGGTAGGGCTGGTTGAACTGGTAGAGATAGACCATATTCATCGCCGTGCCGAATTTCAAATCATTATCGACCCGGCACATCAAGGCAAAGGCTATGCCAGCACTGCCGCCAAACTGGCGATGGATTACGGTTTCTCGGTGCTAAACCTCTACAAACTGTATCTGATAGTCGACAAAGAGAACCCGAAAGCCATTCATATCTACAGTAAACTGGGATTTGAAGTGGAAGGCGAGTTGATTGACGAATTCTTTGTGAATGGTGAATACCGTACCGTACTGCGTATGTGCATCTTCCAACCACAGTATATGGCAAAATTCAGACCCCGACAGCAAGGCGGTAATCCTCGGGGTCAGTAACAGAAAGACAAGGAGGATAGCCTCTCTAGGAGCACAGTGACGTTGCGATTTCTCACCCTCGCTACTCACTAACCTTTATGAGTAAACTGAGTGATGAATTAGTGCATATTATTGAGTATCATCCTGTGCAAGACGGCTCGCTCCAAAGAAACAATGATGTTGGTTGCTAGCAGATAACGCAGGCATACCGCAATTTGTTGCAGAATGGAATCCAAACGGCCTGAAAACATGCGCAATTACAACTTATTATGGTGTCTATGGGTATTATGGGCCTTGTTTATAATACTCTGGCTGACGGGGTTCAGCTTCACCGAGTACAACTTAAACAGCGTGTTACCGGCAGCTTTGCTGTTGGTGACCATCGTGATTATCTACAAAATAGCAAGGATGAATAAAATGTTGTCATTCAGTAAGCAAAAAAAAGCCATTAATGAACCCAATATACAGGAAACGCTTGAAAATCCTGCCTCACAACCCATCTCTCCTGCCGAAACGGTAGCCTTGGCAGAGATTGCTGACGCTATCAAACCGGTTCGCGCCAAAAAAGACACGTTTATCTCTAATGGGTCCCAGTTCACCGGTGTGATAGAAGGCGACGGTAACATTGTTGTAGAAGGAAAGGTGGAAGGAAATATCATTTGCACGCATATGGTTCGCATTGAAAACAGCGGCCATGTCAAAGGCGAAATCCGTGCTCAACAGATCACGATTAATGGTTCAGTCGAGGGGCGTTGCTACGCTGATACACTGTCAATTCAAGCCAAAGGCAGCATCCGTGGTGATATTTTTGCCGACGAAATCTCCATTGAAAAAGGTGGTATCTTCATTGGCCAGTCACAACTCATGCAAAAAACCTCCCAACAGTCTCAACCTGCCCCAACAAAAGTTACTTCACTCAAAACTGCCAGCGATGCCGTCGAAATACTGGATATTTTGCAAAACAAACCATCAAAATAACGACACCCGAGTAACTTCAGACGCCGATAAAAAACGGTCTCTGAGCGATAGACCAATTTGGGGCCGCTCGTTGTAGCGGGCCCATGGATGGGCCGAATAATGCAGCCGCTTTCAACGGCATGGCAACAGAGATAACACACCTTCAGCCACAATATCATCTTCCGTTCGCCGTTGCGCAGCGACGTAAAACTCGACAACACAATCCACTACAGCATCTGTGCATGAGTAAGCCCACAGCGCTAACGAACTTTGTCGCCGTGAAATCGGTATCCGATAGACGGTCTCTTCTGTTACTACCGGCAAAATTAATAACGCCAGGCTGTGAAGCCTGCATTGATAACACCGGAGATATGTTGGACATTCCAGTCAATCTCTCGCAATAATGAAATAAGAGATTAGGTTGTGCCTTTCAACTTGATAACAGGCTGTTAGGTCTGCGACAGCACTCCAGACCATAATAAAGTGAGGCAGTCTAAGGAACACAACCTGGAGCAGTATTCGGGCGCCATGTCCCGGATCCTTTTCTGAAACTGAACTGGAGTGGCAATGGGTCAGGAAAAGCGCTATATCGACAAAGAATTAAGCTGGTTATCTTTTAATGAACGAGTATTACAGGAGGCCGCTGATAAAGGTAATCCGTTAATAGAGCGGATGAGATTCCTGGGTATTTACTCCAATAACCTCGATGAGTTCTACAAAGTCCGTTTTGCCGACCTGAAGCGGCGTATATTGATCAACGAAGAACAAGGCTCAGCCGGTACTTCACGTCATTTGCTGAAAAAAATCCAGGCCAAAGTATTAAAAACCGATCAGGAGTTCGACAGCCTGTATAACGATTTGCTGTTAGAAATGGCTCGTAATCAAATCTTCCTGATCAACGAACGCCAAGTGTCTGAGAACCAGCAAATCTGGTTGCGGCAATACTTTAAGCAACATCTGCGCCAACACATAACCCCGATTGTGATCAACCACGATACTAACCTGGTACAGTTCCTGAAAGACGATTACACCTATCTTGCGGTAGAGATTATTCGTGGTATACGCACCGATTATGCATTACTGGAAATTCCTTCCGATAAAGTACCTCGCTTCGTTAATTTGCCACCAGAAGCCCCCCGCCGCCGCAAACCAATGATTCTTTTAGATAATATCCTTCGTTATTGCTTAGGTGATATCTTCAAAGGCTTCTTTGATTACGATGCACTCAACGCCTATTCGATGAAAATGACCCGCGATGCGGAGTACGACCTGGTGACTGAAATGGAGTCCAGCCTGTTGGAACTTATGTCCTCCAGCCTGAAACAGCGTCTGACCGCCGAACCGGTACGTTTTGTTTATCAGCGCGACATGCCAAATGAAATGGTGGAACTGTTACGCAATAAATTAGGCATCTCCAACTATGACTCCGTCATTCCTGGTGGCCGTTACCATAATTTTAAAGACTTCATCAGTTTCCCTAACGTTGGCAAAGCCAATCTTGTCAATCCGCCAATGCCCCGTCTGCGCCATATCTGGTTCGATAAATTCCGTAATGGCTTCGATGCAATCCGCGAAAAGGATGTATTACTGTACTATCCGTACCATACTTTCGAACACGTACTGGAACTACTGCGCCAAGCATCATTCGATCCGAGCGTGTTAGCAATCAAAATCAATATTTACCGCGTAGCCAAAGACTCACGCATCATTGAGTCGATGATCCACGCTGCGCATAACGGCAAAAAGGTGACCGTTGTAGTAGAACTGCAGGCACGTTTTGACGAAGCCGCCAATATCCATTGGGCGAAACGACTGACAGAGGCTGGCGTACATGTCATTTTCTCCGCACCAGGGCTAAAGATCCACGCCAAACTATTCCTGATCTCCCGCCGTGAAGGCGATGATATTGTGCGCTACGCTCATATAGGTACCGGAAACTTTAACGAGAAAACGGCCCGTATTTATACCGACTACTCGTTACTTACTGCTGATTCGCGCATCACTAATGAGGTACGTCGAGTATTCAATTTCATTGAAAATCCATACCGACCAGTCACTTTCGATAATTTGATGGTTTCACCACAGAATTCACGCCGGATGTTATATGAGCTGATCGACCGCGAAATTGCCAACGCATTGTCGGGTGAAAATGCCAGCATTATGCTGAAAGTGAATAATCTGGTGGATACTGGGCTGGTAGATAGGTTATATACCGCCTCCGCCGCTGGCGTTAAAGTCCGTCTGTTAGTTCGCGGCATGTGTTCTTTGATCCCTAACCAAGCAGGAGTCAGCGAAAATATTCAAGTAATCAGCATCGTAGATCGCTTTCTGGAACATGATCGGGTTTATGTATTTGAAAACAAAGGTGACAAGCGGGTCTATCTCTCTTCTGCAGATTGGATGACGCGAAATATAGATTACCGCATCGAAGTGGCCGTATCCCTGTTGGACCCAACGTTAAGACAGCGTGTTCTTGATATTTTGGAGATCCTGTTCAGCGATACAGTAAAAGCCCGTTACATTGATAAAGAACTGAGCAACCAGTATGTGCCGCGCGGTAATCGCCGCAAAGTACGTGCACAGGTGGCTATTTATGAGTATTTAAAAGCTCTGGAACAACCATGAAACTAGGCCAGCAACTATGCCACTAAAAAACACCACAACCAATAAACCGTTAGAGATCGCTGCCATCGATCTCGGTTCAAACAGCTTCCACATGGTGATCGCACGGATCGTGAACGGCGCTTTACAGGTATTAAGCCGTTTAAAACAGCGCGTACACCTTGCCGATGGTTTAGACAGCAATAATGTGCTTAGTGAAGAGGCAATGGAAAGAGGCTTGGCCTGCCTGACGCTGTTTGCTGAACGGCTACAAGGTTTTCCCGCTGCAAACGTCACCATAGTCGGTACTCATACTTTGCGCCAGGCAGTCAACGCAGAGGTGTTTCTAAAACGAGCAGCAAAAGTGATCCCTTATCCGATCGAGATTATTGCAGGTCAGGAAGAGGCTCGCCTTATCTTTATGGGAGTAGAACACACTCAACCAGAGAAAGGCCGTAAATTGGTGATAGACATCGGTGGTGGCTCTACTGAATTGGTGATTGGTGAAGACTTTGAGCCTTTGCTGGCGGAAAGCCGGCGCATGGGTTGTGTGAGCTTTGCACAACAGTTTTTCCCTACAGGGGAAATCAATAAGACCAACTTCAAGCGCGCTCGTCTGGCTGCGGCACAAAAGCTGGAAACCTTGGCCTGGCAGTATCGCATTCAAGGCTGGCAATATGCATTAGGCGCTTCTGGCACCATCAAAGCGACCTATGAGGTTCTGGTAGCAATAGGCGAAAAAGACGGTTTGATTACCCTTGACCGCCTTGAGATGCTGGTAGAGCAAGTGTTGCAGTTTAAAAATTTCAGTGCCATCAGCCTGCCAGGGCTGTCTGAAGAACGTCAATCAGTCTTTGTATCCGGGCTGGCAATTTTGTGCGGTGTATTCGATGCGTTGGCCATTCGCGATTTGCGGCTGTCCGATGGTGCGTTGCGTGAAGGTGTGCTGTACGAGATGGAAGGCCGCTTCCGCCATCAGGATATTCGTAGTCGCACGGCAATAAGTCTGGCTGAACACTATAATATCGACCGTGAACAAGCTAAACGCGTCTTGCAAACAACCGAACTACTGTACGCTCAGTGGATGGCGCAAAATACCAAATTAGTACAGCCACAACTCGCAGCACTATTAAGATGGGCCGCTATGCTGCACGAGGTCGGGTTGAGCATCAATCATAGCGGCATGCATCGCCATTCTGCCTATATTCTGCAAAATACCAACCTGCCTGGCTTCAATCAGGAGCAGCAAACATTGTTGGCCACACTTGTACGTTTCCATCGTAAAGCAATAAAACTTGAGGAATTACCAAGGCTGAATCTGTTCAAGAAAAAACATTATCTGCCGTTGATTCAACTGTTGCGCTTAAGTACGTTGCTTAACAACCAGCGGCAAGCTACCACCACACCTGAGACTCTGCGCCTGAACACCGATGATAACCACTGGACGCTGCGCTTCCCTGCCGGCTACTTGACCCAAAACAACCTGGTTCAATTGGATTTAGAGCAAGAACAGGCGAACTGGAATGATGTTGTCGGCTGGAAATTGATCATTGAAGAAGAGATTACACAAAGCGAAGACCCCCTCGCATAGCAGAGCCGTACTCGGCCTGTTTACAGGCCGAGTTACCCAGCATCCTTCATGATGCCCCGAACTAAAACCAGGCATCTCTCCCAGTGTTAGCTAGACTTTGGCACTATAACTTGCCTGGAAGATGAAACCATGGGAAGCAACGATGTGAGCAGTCGGGGTTCACCAATAAAATATCCTTGCATATAATCCACCCCGAAGCTTTTAAGCACATCGCGTTGCTCAGCCGTTTCCACATACTCAGCCACAATTGATAGTCGTTGCATTAAAGCAACTTTACAGATTGACGAAACAATCTGGTAATCCACTTTATTGGTGAGCATTCTACTCACAAAGCTGCCATCGATCTTCAGCGTATCCACTGGCAACGTTTTTAGACGATCGTAGTTGGCATAGCCTGTACCAAAATCATCCAAGGCAATACGGCAACCCAGTTCATGTAGCTCTTTCAGCGAATTTTTGGCATACCGAATATCCTGAACCAGGTGCGACTCAGTCACTTCCAAAATGAGTTGATAAGGCTCAATCTGGTATTTTCGCAACGCATCACGCACGTCATGACAAAGGCCAGGACGGCATAGCGAAGACGGAGAAAAGTTAACGGCAAAACGCGCACTGGGCAAAACTTCACGGTTACATTCCATAAACTGAAGGGTTTGCTGCAACACCCACCGATCTAGCTGATAAGCCAAACCAAACTCATGTACAACCGGCATAAACTCGTTTGGTAATAGTGTATTACCTTCATCATCCAGCATCCGCAAAAGGATCTCATGATAGGTATCACCTCGAACACCCACAATAGGCTGTGCCATCAGCACAAAACTATCGTTATCCAGCGAACGTTGAACCCAATGTAATAATGAAACTTTTCGCTTAATCTCACCTTGTGCAACGTGATGATCGTTGAGCATGTTCTCTGGCCGGCCACTGGTCAGTGACATTTCTGCCAACGAACTCAATTCACCCAGCAATAAATGCAGATGTTCCACTTCCGAATAAATGCCACAGTAACTTATCCCCAATGGGGGATGAATGGGCAAACCATTCCACATCAGCCGGAACTTCTCAAGCACACTCTGGATATTAGCGACCTTTGCCTCGCTATCAGAACCATTCATGCGTAACACCAAGTCATAACCAGGCAGGTGGTAAACGCTTTCCCCCTCTTCTAGCAACGTGTTCAAGGCTTCTGCCAGCTTCTGTTTAAAGCGGATACGCAACTGCATGCCATAGTTACGACTGAGCAAATCCAACTCTGAAACACGCAGAAAACAGAGTATGGAACGATGGGATTTCGCTATATCGCGTTTCAAAGCAAGCAAGTTTGGCAACCCGATGACCGGATCCTTCAACGATGCGTTCTGAGCCTTGGCATGATCCATACGCTGGCGAGTGTGTATCGCTGAAGCCAAAAGGATGCTAAGCGTGAAAGCAAGCATCATTGAAGAAATCATCGTCAGGTTATGCAACAAATTATTCCACTGCACGTAACCAGGATAATTAAAGAACAACACCAGCAGGGCTATAGCCCAAATGATGCTATTGAACTGAAAACCGAAGCGCATGGCGCTATAGAGCATAACTGGCAGTATTAGCGTCAGAGTAAAATCAGGTACTTGCATCGAGTTAGTATCTGCCGTGTGGTAGCCAAGCACCAAGATCAGCACACTGAGGACGGCAAACCACAGCTGTAACTCGCCTTTTTTAACTGATGGCGCCATCTCCCGGCGAATGCGCCCTAACAGTACTTTGGCGAAATTGGGATTATTAATAATGCGCAACGCAAAGTAAAACAGCTTCATGGAAGACAGACAGCCAATCAAAACTGCCTGAAAGTTGATTAATGTATGTAGGTTAACCCCTCTGCCAGTAAGAAAGCCAAATTCATCAGGCAATAAATCAAGGCTAATCACCAACTGTAAAGTAAAAATAAACAGCGTAGGCGGCATTAGCGTTAGCCAAATAAGCCGGTATTTGCCGAGTTTCAGCTCAGTCAGCCCAGCACTCCAACGGCGTTGTGATTGACAACGGTACCCTAACCAACAAACGCTCAAGCACCACAGGTAAATCAAGGTCATGATAACGTCGTAGGCCATATTACCATCTGAGTAACGGATAATAATGGCAACGGCAAGGCCTGGCAGAGCACGCCAGTCATATACCATCAACAAAGAAAAGCAGACAGCCAGAGGTAGGAAGACGAGGTAAGCTTTTCCCTCAGGGAGCATCAGACGTGGCGAGAGCCACCCCGCAATGGGCAACAATATCAGGCTCAGCAACATAGGCTGCCCCCACCAACGGTCCCGTAATTTATTCCAGAAATTTAAAATACCCATCAAGATACTGTATCCGCTATCCGCTAAGGCGTGATTCATCTAGTCGCTCAAGCGTATTGACATCGCAGACAAGGCTAGCTGCAAACCGGCCCCAAACCATTCAAAAAGTCAGCAGACACTGCGGATCCAGCATCAAGAATGGCTGTGAATGTTATTCACTGCGACAGCTTAAGATTTGACCACCGGCTATTAATAAGTAAAAGACGAATAAGCATGGTTATGACACTTTCATCTTAATAATAACCTATTAATACACAACAAAAAATCAGATAAATTCCATAAAATGATTAAATAGATTTATCAATAGGATGAAATAAACATACCCTAATGATGAGGGTAAAACGGCAAATTGCGGCATAAGAGCCATCAATACCATAAAAACTTGAAAGTCAGCAGGTATGGTCACTTCTCGTCATCACCATATAACATTCAATATGCTAATGGATGGATTGCCGAAAACATACTCAAAAAAATAGGTACTGTCATTTCCTGGTAGCAAAATAAGTAATTGCAAATTACACAATATGAGAAAAAATAACCAAGTGCATGACAAAGACAGTACTGCTGAACCGTTTTATACCCGTCATACTTCAAGTTGCTTGGGTGTTGGCTACGTCCTTTCGTACCAGTCACATAGTGAACTATTCTCCTGGCGACTCGCGATCTTGTCGCCTACACGCAAGTCGAATTATTTTGGGTATATATCCAAGTGACTTCAAGTTGCAGAGAGGTGATAATTGAGCAACAAAAGCAGTTATACGCTCAATGCCCCCAGTCTGAAGAGAAGCATCCCAAAGCCCCATCAAGAGGTTGAAAAACATTAACCCTTAAATCTCCATCTTGATGATGGGCTCTTGGGACTACGACGGCACGATAGGCAATTGAGAGACACAGACTGAGCATAATCTTGACTTTGCCACTGTGATAGCAAAGGCCACAAATATACCTATGCCCTTCAAATTGCATCAGTGTTAGTTACATTAAAATCGCTTACTGCCCTATATGTCACTCAGTTACCGCCGCTCCGGCAACACGAGGTAACGTAGGCATAACGCAGGTGGTTATTACTGGCCTCATATCTCATGTGTAAAACTGATAAAAATGACCTTAATCACGGCTATGCTCTATCTTGAAAAGAGAGTTGAACCAACGCCCTGTATCTCCAATCAGCATTAAGGAATACCATGTTTGCCGCAACACATAACGTTAAAAAAGTCGCTGAATATCGTCAGCGTGTCCTTAACCTGCTGCTAAATAATAAACCGCTGGTAGAGGGTATTCTCGGCCATACAGGGAATGAAAAAGAACTCAGCAAACAGGAATTGCTGAATCGTATCGAAGAAATCACTCATCTGCTGCAAAGCATGCACGCTGCTGACCTAGCAGACTTGCTAGAAGCATTACCTCGGGACGAGCGACTGGCACTGTGGCGATTAGTCAATACTAGCAAACGCGGTCAAACGCTGGTTGAGGTGGCAGAACCTGTCTGGGATAGTTTGATTGAAGAGATGAGCGATAAAGACCTTCTCAAGGCAATCAAAACGCTGGATGTTGACGAACAGGCCTATCTGGCTCAATACCTGCCACGTAATCTAATGGGGCGCCTGCTCACTTCCCTTGAGCAGGATAAACGCGCTCAGATCCGTGAGATGGTCCATTATGCTAAGGATACCGTCGGCTGGATGATGGACTTCGAACTGATTTCGGTACGTCCGGAGGTGACGTTGGGGGATGTACATCAGCTCCTGCGTCAACGCAAAACGATCCCAGATGCCACTGACAAACTTTTCGTTACCGATCGCAAAAACACATTGTTAGGCGAGCTGCCGCTAACAGCGATCTTGCTCAACGATCCACAAACCCCCGTTTCCGCCGTTATGGACAGCGATCCCACCACTTTCCAGGCAGAAGACAAAGCAGAAGCAGCGGCAAGCGCTTTCGAACGCTACGACCTGATCAGCGCACCGGTCGTCGATGCAAAAGGCAAACTGCTAGGCCGTCTGACGATTGAAGAGATCGTCGATGCCGTTAACGAAGAAAGCGATACCACACTGCGCCGTATGGGGGGATTAAGCCCGGCAGAAGACGTTTTTGCCCCTGTCAGTAAAGCCGTAAAAACACGCTGGGCATGGTTGGCGATAAACCTTTGCACTGCATTTATTGCCTCAAGAGTGATTGGTCTATTTGAGCACACAATTTCGCAACTGGTGGCGCTGGCAACCCTGATGCCTATTGTTGCGGGTATTGGCGGTAATACCGGTAATCAGACCATTACCATGATTGTGCGTGCTCTGGCACTGCACCAAATCGAAGTGGGTAATATTTCTAGGCTGTTACTCAGAGAGCTCGGCGTCGCTGTAATTAACGGCATCGTCTGGGGCAGTATTATGGGGCTGGTCACCTATTTGTTGTACGGTAATCTGGCGATGGGAGGCGTGATGATGTTGGCCATGCTGCTAAATCTGCTGGTAGCGGCTTTGATGGGTGTCGTCATACCGATGGTTATGCTCAAAACAGGCAGGGATCCTGCTGTAGGTTCCAGCGTATTAATTACCGCTCTGACTGATACCGGTGGTTTTTTTATTTTTCTTGGATTAGCCACCCTCTTCCTGCTTTAAAATAGCAAATCCACGAATGAGGGAGTGGGGAGCACTGATGGGCGATCTCATCATCCCAGTAACAGGACTATGGTTCATAACATGATGAATATATATGCATAGGAATTCGCCAAACACTGTACTACCCTCTATAAAGAAAGTTCTCGACCATCCGTTGCCCAATGTTTACCAATGGCTGCACAAGTAAGGTTACCCATGGACATCAGCACAGTGAATCACCCAACGAGCCCAAGAGGCTACGTGTTCGCTCATTCGCTACTGACCGTAATGATGATATTCCTGCTAGCCTATCTTTGCTTGTCACTGGCGGCAAAATCCAACCACTTTACGCCATTATGGTTCCCTACCGCCGCCATTATAATGATACTGTACCATCGGCCACCCCACAGTTGGTCAGTACCGTTACTATTAAGTGGGCTCAGTATCTGTACAGCCAGCTTCGTGCTATTCGGTTTCAGTTGGTTCCCGGTCAAACTTACGCTGATTAACTTACTGGAAGCCATTGTCTGCACCTTGCTGTTAAGGCAAACTTTGCCTCCCAACGATCCTCTTGGCAGTTTGACAAACTGGCTGAAGTTTGTGTTTTGCGCCGTGATCTTTACCCCTATGTTCAGTGCACTACTTGCAACATCACTAGTACTTGAACCGGGGAAATCATTCTGGGAACCCTTTGCCACCTGGTTTATTTCTGAGGCGATAGGCGTGCTTGCTCTCGCCCCGGTTGGGCTGCTCTACCGCCGTTCGACATTAAAAAATCTGAACATGCTGAAACTGTTGTTCGTGCTGACAGGCACACTCACCTTCAGCTATCTAGCGCTGTTCAGCATGCCATATCCATTTAATTTTGTTATTCTGCCGCTGCTTTGGGCAGCAATCAGCCTGAAAAGGCTAGAAGCCTTCATTACTTACTTTACCACCACACTGATGATCACGGTCATGATCTCACTTGGGTTGTTGCGTTTTCAACAAAGTGGGCATTATTTCCCTAACGTTGAAATCTACCTGCCTCTACTACTGATTCTGATCCCTGCACACGCCATGACAATGCTCATGCATACCCTCAGAGTGGAAAAGGAGCGTATTGTCGAAAGCGAGGCCCGTTTCCGCAACGCATTGGAATACTCGGCTATCGGTATGGCTTTAGTCTCCCCTACTGGAAACTGGTTAAAGGTCAACAAAGCACTCTGCAAATTATTGCATTATTCACCCGAAGCTCTTAGCAGCCTAACGTTACAAGCTATAACCCACCCTGATGATTTAGATACCGACCAGATGCAATTGCACGATCTTCTGGATGGCAATATTAGTAGCTATTCAATGGAAAAGCGTTATATCCGCAGCGATGGTGAAAGCGTGTGGACACTGTTAGCGGTATCGCTGGTGCGCGATGCTCAAACACAACCTTTATACTTTATTATTCAGATAGAAAACATCAATGAATTAAAACGTACTGAAGCAGAAAACCATCGACTGATGGAGCGGATTACGCTGGCTAATGAAGCGGGCGGGATTGGCGTATGGGAATGGGTGCTGGATAGAGAACACCTCACCTGGGACAAGCGTATGTTTGAAATATACGAGTTAAGTCAAGACCAGACTCCTACCATAAAGTTTTGGCGTTCATTGCTGTTGCCAGATGATCGTGAACGTGTCGAACAACATATGTCTGCCATTATCGTCAGCCCTAGACCATTTGTGATGGAGTTTCGCATCAAAACCCGTTTTGGCGGCATACGTCATATTCGAGGCCAAGGGAATACTATTTTTGATGAGCACGGCAAAGCCATCAGGATTATAGGTACTAATATCGACATGACGGAAATCAAATCACTGACCGAAGCACTGCATGAAGAAAAAGAACGTTTACACATCACACTTGATGCCATCGGTGAAGGCGTGATTTCTACTGACAAAGAAATGCGTATTACCTTTATGAATCCGGTTGCTGAAAAGATGTGTGGATGGCAGTTAGAACAGGTGCTCGGGATGCAGATCAATGACGTTGTGCGCATGACCGATGGTAAAGAGGGTCCTGAGATCAAAAACCTGGTGCAACAATGTTTACAAGAAGGTAAACACTTGCCACAAGATTATGCTCTGGTACTCCACAATCGTGATGGCCGTTATTTTGATGTCCAAGAATCGATATCACCATTGAAAACACTTGAGGGTGAAGTTATGGGTGTCGTCATGGTGCTGCAAGATGTCACTGAATCGCGGGAACTGATGAAGAAACTCAGTTATAACGCCTCTCACGATGCCCTGACCAATCTGCTAAACCGAACCAGTTTTGAAAAGCGGTTGAAGACTGCCATTACCAACCTGATAGACAACGAGCAGCAACACGCCTTGGTATTCCTCGATCTCGACAGGTTCAAAGCGGTCAATGATACAGCGGGTCACGCCGCCGGTGACGCATTGCTCAAGGAAATAAGCCAGCTAATGCAGCGACAACTCCGTAACAGCGACTGTCTGGCTCGTCTGGGTGGCGATGAGTTTGGTCTGATCCTGTTCGATTGTTCATTAACACAAGCCAAAACGCTGATGCAGCAAATGGTTACACTGATAAGCGAATATTCTTTTTATTGGGAGGGAAAAATTTACCGTGTGGGTGCCAGTGCCGGTATCACACAGATTAATGCCACAAGCAATAAGAGTAGCGAGTTGCTGGCTCAGGCAGATATCGCCTGCTATACCGCCAAGCACCGTGGCCGTGGACAAGTTCATGTTTATGAGGGCCGGCAGAAACAGCAAATGGCACATCGGCATGAATTGCTAACGCAGCAGGAAGTTCTCGATATTATTGGCAAACAACAATTACAACTGCGCGTCAGCGCAGTCTCCCCCCCAAAAACCCCACAGGCAATCTGTTTTTATCAGGTCAAGGCCTGTATCACCTATTCAGACGAACGTATGCTGACATCCGAGGCTTTTTTTGCTGCAGCGCAACTTTACGGTCTGCTACCCAACGTTGATCGCTGGGTAGTTAGCCAAATTTTGGAAAGATACGCCGAAGCCATTCGCCTCAAAGGGATTTCTATTTCGTTGCCTTTGGCAACAAACAGCGTAATAGACGCTGACTTTCAACACTTTATGCAGGAAACACTGGCCGCCTCAAAACTTCCGGCCCAAGCACTGTATCTGATGGTGGATGAAACGGTCATTCTCGATCACCCTCACGATGGCGCTGCCTTTATCCGTCGTTTGCAAGCGATGGGTTGCAAACTCATCGTCAACGGCTTTGGAAGCAATCTGCATGTGTTCGAACAATTGAACGGCCAAACGGTTGATTACATCCGCATCGACGAGCGCTTCATCACCGATGTGCACTGTAACCAAATGGATGAACTGATGGTATCTATGCTCAATGGCGCAGCACACAGAATTCAGATACAAACGCTAGCAGGCCCGGCACATCAGCAGGTCACATTGGAAGCACTGAGAACGATTGGTGTCGATCTGGTAGATGGCGACACCGTTGCGGTTGAACAGCCATTAAACCATTTACTCGATAGTGGTTACTTTGGTATCCGATGAAGGAACCCAGCGATCGTTGTGCCAAAGATGTAGAGTGGCGTAAGAACGCCATGGCCGCCAACGTTCGGCATAACGTTCAATTTGACGTGGGGTCATTCCGGGAAAACGCTGTTTGATAAGATAATCGCCTGACAAGAAAACGTCCGGCCACGACCAGGCTCGCATCGCGATGTAGTTAGCCGTCCAACTGCCAATACCCGCCAGGGAGGTCAAGTCCTGAATACCCTGCCCAATATCTAGCACGTTATCCAACTGCAAACGTCCTTCCGTCATTGCTCGCGCAATGCCAATCAATGCGGCGGCGCGTTTTAGTTGGACCCCAGCTAAACGTAGTTCTTCAGGTTGCAGCTGTGCCACACACGCCGCATCGGGAAACAAGTGAGTAACGTGACCATAAGGCTGCTCCAGAGTCGTTCCCCAACGTTCGGTCATCCGAGCTGCAAAGGTCGCCGCCATTTTGACACTGACCAGTTGCCCCAACACTGCCCTTGCAGCCTGTTCAAAGCTGTTAACACAGCCTGGCAACCTTAAACCAGGTGTCCCTGCGGCCAGCTCTCCTAACGTATCAACAATGTGGTCAGGAGCGGCATCCAGATCAAATAATTGACGAATGCGGCGTAAGACTTCGGTCGTGACCCGGCTTAACGAGGCGGAAATCTCGACGCGCACCCGGTTATGTGACGCCTCCGGCTGCACACTGACCCAACCGCGATACTCAATCCCTCCTTGATTAACGGCAATTGAACGCTGATATTGCTGATCAACCACACTTTCGACGCCGCTGACAGCACGGGCCTGTAAAAAGCCGAGCATACGTGGCCAATCGTAGGGAGGCCGATACCCTAGATGAAAAACCAATCCCCCATGGGTGGCCTGCTCATGCCGCCCTGCCGTGCTGCGCAACACCGAAGGAATCAAACGATAACGGGCCTTAAACAGTTCATTGAAACGACGCAGGCTGCGAAAACCGGCAGCAAATGCCACCTCACTCAGTGGCAAATCCGTGTCAACCAACAGGCGCTTGGCTTGTAACAACCGATGTGACTGGGCGTAATCAATAGGCGAGGCGCCAAATTGCTCGGCAAAAATGCGCCGCAGATGACGATCGGAAATACCTAACCGGGTTGCAAGCTGTTCACAGCTATATTCTGACAAATAGCCCTGCTCAATCAACTGCACGGCTACCTGGGCGTAACGATTACCCAGATCGATAAGTGCCAATCCCGGTGCCAATTCTGGGCGGCACTTCAAACAAGGCCGGAAACCAGCTAATTCGGCAGCTGCAGCGCTGGGGTAGAAGGTACAGTTTTCGATTTTGGGTGTACGGGCGCTACATACAGGCCGGCAATAAATACCGGTAGAGGAAACGCCGACAAAAAAACGCCCATCAAATTTACGGTCACGCGCGCTCAGCGCAGCATATAGCGCTTGGTTTTGATTATTCATGGTATCGCTCTGCGTCGGTTTTTTCTTCATTATGTAACTCGCGTTTGTGCCTGACGTGCGGAAATCGGACATAGATCCATCACCTTCAAAATTCAGGTGCTACCGTCATCTATCTGAAATATCCCCTTTAAGAGATTGTGCCAATTAGAATAGGCGTTAAAGAGGCGTTAGGTTGCAAAGCATGCCCAAACATCTACCGGTAAATTTTTCATCGGTTACGAGCACACACGTTGCTCACCGCTTCCGTCTCGGGTAAAGTCGCCTCCCTTCATTGGCATGGGGAAACATAAATAACATGTTTATTGGCTTCGATTATGGAACAGCTAACTGTTCTGTTGCGGTAATGCGGGACAACATCCCGGAATTACTCACTTTGGAAAATAACCAACCGTATCTGCCTTCAATGCTTTGCGCACCAACCCGTGAGGCAGTCAGTGAATGGCTGCATCGCCACTGGCAGATCCCAACCGGCAGCGAAGAAAACCAACAGCTATTAAGACGTGCCATAACCTTCAATCGTGAAGAAGATATTCCGGTTAACGGCGGCAGTGTGATGTTTGGCCTGCAGGCTCTGGCAAAATATATTGAAGATCCGCAAGAAGTCTATTTCGTACGCTCGCCAAAATCTTTCCTGGGGGCTAACGGTCTGAAGCCTCAGCAAATCGCGCTGTTTGAGGATTTGGTGTGCGCTATGATGTTTCACATTAAGCATCAGGCCGAAGAAATATTGCAAGACAGCATCGAACAGACCGTGATTGGCAGGCCCATCAACTTTCAAGGCATGGGCGGGGAAGAAGCCAACCAGCAAGCCCTCGGCATTCTGCAACGTGCCGCAAAACGAGCCGGTTTTAAAGAGATCGTGTTCCAATTCGAACCGGTTGCCGCCGGGTTGGACTTTGAAGCAACCCTGCGCGAAGAAAAAACCGTACTGGTGGTCGATATCGGCGGCGGGACCACCGACTGTTCATTACTGCTAATGGGCCCACAATGGCGCGATCGTGTCGATCGTCAACACAGTCTGCTAGGGCACAGTGGTTGCCGCGTGGGCGGCAACGACCTGGACATCATGTTAGCCTTCAAACAATTGATGCCTCTGTTCGGCATGGGCGGAGAAACTGATAAAGGCATCGCTCTGCCTGCACTGCCTTACTGGAATGCGGTTGCAACTAACGATGTTCCCGCACAAAACGATTTTTACAGCTCTGCCAATGGCCGCCTATTACGTGACCTGATCCGCGATGCTGCTGAACCAGAGAAAGTTAAACGGCTAATGAAAGTCTACCAGCAACGCCTGAGCTACAGGCTGGTACGGGCAGCGGAAGAGAGTAAAATCGCGCTGTCAGAGCAAGAGAGTTTTCGTGCTCAATTGGCTTTTGTGCAACCGGAACTGGCGATAACGCTCAGTCAGGATCAACTAGCCGATGCGATTACTCAGCCGTTGATGCGTATTCAGGAACAGGTTAGCGCCGCATTGACTACCAGCAAGAGTACGCCGCAGGTCATTTACCTGACAGGCGGCAGCGCGCGTTCGCCTTTGCTGCGCAGTGCGCTGCAACAACAACTGCCGGGAATACCGATCGTTGGCGGTAACGATTTTGGTTCGGTTACAGCCGGTTTGGGCCGCTGGGCGCAAACACTGTTTCGTTAATTTGAACCAGGGGGCGATTACGTCCCTGATAAGGGAACACCATGGCTAGCATTTTCCGCGAAACACCAAGACTACTGCTACGAAGCTGGCAAGACAGCGATCTGCCAGCCTTTGCCGCAATCAATGCCGACCCCAACGTAATGAAATATTTTCCAGCACCTCTGAGCCGCGCAGAAAGTGACACAATGGCCGAGCGTATCCGTACATTGATACAGCAACAGGGATGGGGGTTTTGGGCCATAGAGGTAAAGGGCGGCAGCCCTTTTATTGGTTTTGTCGGGTTGACTATCCCTAGCAATGACCTGCCCTGTTCACCCTGTGTAGAAATTGGCTGGCGGCTGGCCGCTGAGCATTGGGGCCAAGGATATGCTAGCGAAGCGGCAAATTGCGCACTGGAAGTGGCTTTTAATACGCTTAATCTGGCAGAAGTGGTCGCTTTTACCGCCGAAAGCAATCATCCCTCTCGCAGGGTGATGACTCGGATCGGCATGACGTTCAGCGGTGAAACCTTCGAGCACCCTCGCTTGCCACCAGGTCACCCCCTGCGTAAACATGTGCTGTATCGCAAAAAACGGTAAACACCTTAATCACTAGGCTGTGTCCCTCAATTGCCGGTGGCACCATCGCAGACCCACAAGCCCGTTATCAAGGCGGAGGGTGAAGGGCAGAGTGGCCCTCTGTTCAAGCCAAGCCCGACAACAAAGAGAACGTGCTTCTGGGGCGCGACCCTTCGGGCTGGGGCCATTGGCGCGCAATTGAGGGACACAGCCTAGAGAACCGATCTGCGAGCTGACGTCTTGATGCAACTCGCATGATTTTCCTATAAGCTGATACTTACTGAAAAATAAGGAGTTCTCTATGTCACAATACTTGTCACTGTTGTTCCGTTCCCCCGGAAACGCTAGCTTTCTGCCGCTCACACTCATGCGGATCGCCTTTGGTCTTTTTTTCTTCTCCTCAGGTTTTAACAAAGTGTTTGTGCCAGCCAATCAAGCGATAATGCTGGAAACCATTACCGAGGCAGGTATTTTCTTCCCGGCGTTTATGGCCGTTTTTGTCGCAACCTGCGAAACGCTGTTTGGTCTCTTGCTAGCGTTTGGTTTATTCACCCGTTTAAGCGCATTGGTACTTCTGGTTATCAACCTGGTGGCATTATTTACCGTTGGGCTACACCACATTCCCAGCGGCTTGAATCTTATCACTTGGTATAGTTGGCTGCTCTACTTGCCAGAATCATGTTATATCCTTATGTGCATTATGCTGATCGTACAGGGTTGCGGGCCATGGGGAGTCGATCGCACCTTCGCAAAACATTGCAGCAGTGCAAAATAATAGCGGATTTTCAACTTACAAAGCGCTTCAGACATTACGCCATTTTCTTTATAAACTGTTTAAACAAACGGAGAGAAACGCGCCAAGGATGGGCACCTGGCATCGTTATTCCACCGACTCAAAATAGCTTACCGCAGCGCAAAGATATCCTTTCCTAAAAAACCTGACATTTATTCCATATTTCCTTCACTTTTGTCTCTCTAACATTCGCTAAAATAGTATCCTGTGAGGAGTATCACTGTTGGCAATAACTGCCTACACGCCAGCCTCTTGAGAGAATGTTCACCACTATGAATGCAAAACCAAAACGCCGTTCACTGATGCTCCGCCTGATAACTGCCGTTGTTGTGGTCACTGCAGCCATACTGATTTGGCGTCATTTCAGCACACCCCAGATTGCTGATACGGCACCAGGTGCGCGTCATATGGGTTCAGGAAGCGCTAGTCCTGACGGAAGAGCGGGTGGCAGACGTAACGCCTTCATGTCACCTGTGCAAGCGGCAACGGCCAAGCAGCAAAACGTGCCACGCTTTCTTTCTGGCTTAGGAACGGCCATCGCGGCCAATACTGTCACCGTCACCAGCCGCGTTGAAGGCCAATTGATGGCGATCCACTTCACCGAAGGCCAGCAGGTAAAAGCCGGTGATTTGCTGGCAGAGATCGACCCACGCCCTTACCAAGTACAATTAACCCAAGCCTTGGGGCAACTGGCAAAAGATCAGGCCACATTAGCCAATGCAAAACGAGACTTGGCCCGTTACCAACAACTGGTAAAAAACAATCTGGTGTCGCGGCAGGAGCTTGATACCCAATTATCGCTGGTACAACAGACTGAGGGAGCGATCAAGGCCGATCAAGGTGCCGTCGACAGTGCAAAACTGCAACTTACCTATAGCAAAATCACCGCACCTATCGATGGACGAGTAGGACTGAAGCTGGTCGATGTGGGGAATTACATTACCAGTGGCAACAGTACTGGCATTGTCGTTATCACCCAAACCCATCCCATTGATGTCATATTTACCCTACCGGAAAGCAATATTGCCGATCTGGTGAAAGCGCAGAAAGCCGGTGTAGTCAACGTCACAGCCTGGGATCGTACCCATCAGCAGCAATTAGCCAGTGGCAATTTATTAAGCCTGGATAACCAGATCGATACCACTACCGGTACCATTAAACTGAAAGCCCGTTTTGACAACCAAGAAGATACGCTGTTCCCAAACCAGTTTGTTAACGCCCGGCTAAAGGTAGACACTCTGCATGACGCAATTGTGATCCCAAGCGCTGCTCTGCAAATGGGGAATGAGGGCCACTTTGTCTGGATACTGAACGAAGACAACAAAGTCAGCAAACATCCGGTTACAGCGGGTATTCAAGACAGCCAGCAAGTGGTCATCAGTGCAGGAGTCAACGCTGGTGACCGTGTCGTAACCGACGGTATTGACCGTCTGACAGAAGGCATGCAGGTTGAAGTTCTTGAACCACTGTCCCCCGCTGTAGCACCACTCCCCAGACACCAAGTCAAAGCTCAGGGGAAATCTTGATGTCATCGATGCCTCACCATAGCGGCGGTGGCCCTTCTCGCCCGTTTATTCTACGCCCGGTCGCCACCACGCTGTTTATGTTGGCCATCCTGCTAGCGGGGATTATCGGTTACCGCTCATTGCCGGTTTCAGCTCTGCCGGAAGTGGATTACCCCACCATTCAGATAGTCACGCTGTATCCAGGCGCTAGCCCGGATGTGGTAACTTCGGCGATCACCGCCCCGTTGGAGCGCCAGTTCGGGCAGATGTCCGGCCTAAAACAGATGGCATCACAGAGTTCCGGCGGCGCGTCCGTTATTACACTCCAGTTTCAGCTTGAACTGCCAATGGATGTTGCCGAGCAGGAAGTGCAGGCCGCAATTAATGCCGCCACCAACCTGTTACCCAACGATCTGCCCTACCCACCGATTTACAGCAAGGTCAACCCGGCCGATCCGCCGATCCTGACGCTGGCCGTTACCTCAAACGCCATGCCGATGACCGAAGTGCAAGACATGGTGGAAACCCGAATAGCGCAGAAGATTTCGCAGGTAACCGGCGTAGGCCTGGTGACCCTTTCCGGTGGCCAGCGCCCGGCAGTTCGCGTGAAGCTCAACCCTAATGCGGTGGCCGCCTACGGGCTCGACAGTGAAACCATTCGTACCGTCATCAGCAATGCCAACGTCAATTCAGCGAAAGGCAATCTGGACGGCCCGACACGTTCAGTCACGCTCTCTGCCAACGATCAGATGAAAACCGCCGAGGATTACCGGCAACTGATTGTCGCCTACCGCAACGGTGCTGCAATTCGTCTGCAAGATATTGCAACTATCGAACAGGGAGCAGAAAACAACCGTCTGGCCGCATGGGCCAATAAAGAACAGGCGATTGTGCTGAATATTCAGCGCCAACCTGGTGTAAACGTGATCGCCACCGCCGACAGTATCCGCGAAATGTTACCGGAACTGATCAAGAGCCTGCCCAAGTCGGTAGATGTAAAAATATTAACCGATCGCACCGCCACCATAAGGGCGTCAGTCAGCGACGTGCAGTTCGAGCTGTTACTGGCGGTTGTGCTGGTCATTATGGTGATCTACGTCTTCCTACGTAACATACCCGCGACGATTATCCCGAGCGTAGCGGTACCGCTATCACTGGTGGGCACTTTTGCTGCCATGTACTTTCTGGGGTTCTCGATCAATAACCTGACGTTAATGGCGCTCACTATTGCCACCGGCTTTGTGGTGGACGATGCCATCGTGGTGATCGAAAACATCTCACGCTATATAGAGAAAGGGGAAAAACCGCTTGATGCCGCGTTAAAAGGGGCTGGAGAGATCGGTTTTACCATTATATCGCTCACCTTTTCTCTGGTAGCCGTGCTGATCCCCTTGCTGTTTATGGGTGATATCGTTGGACGTTTATTTCGCGAATTTGCCGTAACCCTGGCAGTTGCTATCCTGATTTCCGCCCTGGTATCACTGACGCTAACACCAATGATGTGCGCACGGATGCTAAGCCACGAGTCATTACGTAAACAAAACCGTTTCTCCCGTGCCTCTGAGCGATTCTTTGAACGCGTAATTGCACGCTATGGTATTTGGCTGAAAGTGGTACTGAACCACCCTAGACTGACGCTAACCGTGGCGCTGAGCACGCTAGTGCTAACGGTTTTACTGTACCTGCTTATCCCGAAAGGGTTCTTCCCGGTACAGGATAACGGCATCATTCAGGGAACGCTGGAAGCGCCGCAAAGCGTGTCATTCAGTAATATGGCGGAACGCCAGCAGCAGGTAGCCGCTGAAATTCTGAAAGATCCGGCAGTTGCCAGCCTGACTTCATTTGTCGGGGTTGATGGCAGCAATGCCACCCTCAACAGCGGACGCTTGCAGATCAACCTGAAGCCTCTCAGTGAACGCAGCGAGCGTATTCCGGCGATTATTACCCGCCTGCAGCAACAGACATCGCAATTCCCCGACGTAAAACTGTATCTGCAACCGGTTCAAGACCTGACCATCGACACCCAGGTCAGCAGAACGCAATACCAGTTCACCTTGCAGGCCATGTCGCTTGATCAACTCAGCCTATGGGTGCCCAGATTGATGGCTGAATTACAACAGGCCCCGCAACTGTCGGATGTCACCAGCAACTGGCAGGATCAAGGATTGGTTGCCTATGTCAATGTGGATCGTGACAGTGCCAGCCGGCTGGGGATCTCCATGAGCAATATCGATAACGCGCTTTACAACGCCTTTGGTCAGCGTCTGATCTCCACCATTTACACCCAGGCCAATCAGTATCGGGTAGTGCTGGAACATGATGTTACCCACACGCCTGGGCTGGCGGCATTAAACGATATTCGTTTGACCAGCAGTAACGGCACCACTGTGCCACTGAGTACCCTTGCCAAAGTGGAAGAACGCTTTGGCCCTCTGTCGATCAACCATCTCGCTCAGTTCCCATCGGCTACCGTGTCGTTTAACGTTGCCGATAATTATTCGCTAGGTGAAGCCGTGGATGCGATTACGCTGGCCGAGAAAAACCTCAATATGCCGAAAGACATTACCACCCAGTTCCAAGGGGCAACGCTAGCCTTTAAAGCCTCACTGAGTAATACGCTCTGGCTGATCCTGGCAGCGATAGTGGCGATGTATATTGTGTTGGGCGTACTGTATGAAAGCTTTATTCATCCAGTCACTATTCTTTCCACCTTGCCGACCGCAGGTGTAGGAGCCTTACTAGCTCTAATGATTTCTGGGCATGAGCTGGATGTGATCGCCATCATCGGTATCATTTTGCTTATCGGCATCGTCAAAAAGAACGCCATCATGATGATCGACTTTGCTTTGGCCGCCGAGCGTGAACAAGGGCTAACGCCCTACGATGCTATCTATCAGGCTTGCCTACTGCGTTTTCGCCCGATCCTGATGACCACGCTAGCGGCATTGCTGGGGGCGCTGCCTCTGATGCTGAGCACTGGCGTAGGGGCAGAACTGCGTCAACCACTGGGCGTGTGTATGGTTGGCGGTCTGGTAGTGAGCCAAATTCTCACGCTGTTTACCACCCCGGTGATTTACCTGCTGTTTGACAAACTGGCACGTAATACCCGCCGGCAAGCGGCTCAGCAGGAGTTGCCGTGAAATTTTTTGCTCTATTTATCCATCGGCCAGTGGCAACAACCCTGCTAACGCTGGCCATCACTATCGCTGGAATGATTGGCTTTCGGCTTCTGCCGGTTTCACCCCTGCCACAGATTGACCTGCCAGTGATAGTCGTTAGCGCAGCATTACCAGGGGCGGATCCGGAAACCATGGCCTCTTCAGTGGCAACGCCGCTGGAGCGGGCGTTAGGCCGTATCGCGGGGGTCAATGAAATGACCTCGACCAGTTCCCTTGGCAGCACACGGGTGATTTTACAGTTCGATCTCGACCGCGATATCAACGGCGCAGCACGTGACGTTCAAGCTGCCATCAACGCCGCCCAGAGTCTTTTACCCACCGGCATGCCTAACCGACCCACCTACCGTAAGGTCAATCCCTCTGATGCGCCGATCATGATCCTGACGTTAACCTCGGATACCTATAGCCAGGGTCAGCTTTATGATTTCGCCTCCACCCAGCTGGCACAGAGAATTGCCCAAACCGAAGGGGTGGGCGATGTGTCTGTGGGCGGCAGTTCCTTGCCTGCTGTACGTGTGGAGCTTAACCCTGGGGCGCTGTTTAATCAGGGGGTCTCGCTGGATACGGTGCGCAAAGCTATTGCCAACGCCAATGTGCGCCGCCCGCAAGGTGCGGTGGATGACCCGCAACAGCGCTGGCAAATACAGGCTAATGATGAACTGAAAACGGCTGACGCCTACCGGCCATTGGTTATTCACTATAATAACGGCGCGGCAGTGCGCCTCGGTGATGTAGCGAACGTTATCGACTCGGTACAGGATGTGCGTAACGCTGGGATGACCAACGCCAAACCGGCAATCGTTCTGACCATTAGCCGTGCGCCTGCTGCCAATATTATTGCAACCGTCGACCGTATCCGTGCGGAATTGCCAACTCTAAGGGAGAATATCCCTGCATCCATTGAGTTGAATATCGCCCAGGATCGTTCCCCCACCATTCGTGCATCGCTGGCTGAGGTGGAGCAGTCTTTGATGATCGCCATCGGTCTGGTGATCCTGGTAGTCTTTATTTTTCTGCGTTCTGGCCGCGCAACCTTGATCCCGGCGGTGGCTATTCCCGTTTCGCTGATCGGTACTTTTTCTGCCATGTACCTGTGCGGTTTCAGCCTCAACAACCTGTCGCTGATGGCACTCACCGTCGCCACCGGTTTCGTGGTAGATGACGCCATCGTGGTGCTGGAAAATATTTCGCGCCATGTTGAAGCCGGTATGAAACCGATTAACGCCGCACTGAAAGGGGTGGGTGAAGTCGGTTTTACCGTCCTTTCCATGAGTATCTCGCTGGTCGCGGTATTTATTCCATTACTGTTTATGGGCGGATTATCCGGCAGGTTATTTCGCGAGTTTGCCGTCACGCTTTCGGTTTCTATCGGGCTTTCACTCCTGATTTCGCTGACGCTGACGCCGATGATGTGCGCTTATCTATTACGTTATCAACCAACTCGTGAGCCACGACGCAAGCGCGGTTTTGGACGAGTACTGATCGCCTTACAACAGGGCTACGGGCGTTCGCTCAAGTGGGTTTTGGGACATGCTCGCTGGGTGTTGGCACTGTTTTTAGCCACCATCGCGCTCAACGTCTGGCTTTATATCAGTATCCCGAAAACCTTCTTCCCGGAACAGGATACCGGCCGTCTGTTGGGCTTTATCCAGGCTGACCAAAGCATCTCGTTCCAGGCGATGCGCGGTAAACTGGAAGACTTTATGAAGATCGTGCAGGATGACAAAGATGTCGATAACGTCACCGGTTTTACCGGCGGTTCACGCACCAATAGCGGTTCGATGTTTATCTCACTAAAACCTCTCTCGGAACGAAGCGATGATGCACAAAAGGTGATCGCACGGCTGCGTGCCAAACTGGCTAAAGAACCTGGTGCCAGCCTGTTCCTGATTGCAGTACAGGATATCCGCGCTGGTGGAAGGCAATCTAATGCCAGTTATCAGTACACGCTATTGGCAGACGATCTTCGCGAACTCCGTGAATGGGAGCCGAAAATCCGTGTTGCACTCTCCGCGTTGCCAGAACTGGCCGACGTTAACTCCGACCAGCAGGATAAAGGGTCTGAGCTGGATCTGACCTATGATCGTGAAACCATGTCTCGTTTGGGCATTTCAGTCACCGATGCCAACAACCTGCTCAATAACGCCTTCGGTCAGCGCCAGATATCCACTATTTATCAGCCGTTGAACCAGTACAAAGTGGTCATGGAAGTGGCTCCACCTTATACCCAGGATGTCAGTGCGTTGGAAAAAATGTTTGTGATTAACGGCAGCGGCCAAGCGATCCCACTTTCTTACTTTGCCCATTGGCGGCCGGCCAATGCGCCACTGGCGGTTAATCATCAGGGGTTATCGGCCGCGTCAACCATCTCATTCAATCTGCCGGACGGTGGAAGTCTCTCTGAGGCAACGGCGGCTATCGAACGTGCCATGACCCAGCTTGGCGTCCCGTCTACCGTGCGCGGCACGTTTGCTGGCACCGCTCAGTTGTTCCAGGAAACGCTGAACTCGCAACTGTTTCTTATCGCTGCCGCTATAGCTACGGTATATATCGTGCTGGGTATGCTGTACGAGAGTTACATCCATCCGCTGACTATTCTGTCTACGCTACCTTCAGCTGGCGTGGGCGCATTGTTGGCGCTAGAACTGTTTAATGCCCCGTTCAGCCTGATCGCCTTAATTGGAATTATGCTGCTGATTGGCATCGTCAAAAAGAACGCCATCATGATGGTGGACTTTGCCTTGAACGCACAACGCAATGGCGGGCTTAGCGCTCAAGATGCCATCTTCCAGGCCTGCCTGCTGCGTTTCCGCCCGATCATGATGACCACGCTGGCAGCACTGTTTGGCGCGTTGCCCTTAGTGATAACCAGCGGGGATGGTGCTGAATTACGTCAACCTTTAGGGATCACCATCGCAGGTGGACTGATCATGAGCCAGTTACTAACGCTGTATACCACTCCGGTGGTGTATCTCTACTTCGACCGGTTGCAGATGAAGTTGCGACGTGGCAAGAAACTGGCACCGCTGCCTGAGTAAAAGTCCCTAGGAGCTTACTCTAGCCAAGTGACTGGGGCGAGTACGAGCAGCCAGATACCGCCACTAATCGCAAGTTTAAAAAAGAACTGGACACCGGCTCAACGAGGACGCAATGAGACTAACTATCACCAGTAAGCTTTTCATGGCCATTTTCGCTACCTGCATGCTGGCCTTGCTTACCATGCATTGGGGGGTGCGTATCAGCTTTGAGCGCGGTTTCATCGACTATATCAAGCACAGCAATGAACAACGTATCTCGATGCTGGGCGATGCGCTGGAGGAACAATATCACCAACACGGTAGCTGGGCATTTCTGCGTAACAACGATCAGGTGATCTACCGGATCATGCGCTCTTTTGAACGGAGCAATGACAGTAACCAGAGCCTACCGCCCAAAGGGTGGCGAACCCAGTTCTGGGTGGTGGATGACCAATACAATCGATTGGTTGGGCATGGTGGCCCTATTCCCCAAGAGACGACCCGCCACCCTATCCGTTATAACGATCAAATCGTCGGCTGGGTAATGGCGACGCCTCCAGAGAAACTGACACGTAACGCCGATATCAATTTTGATCGCCAGCAACGCCAGACCAGTTGGATGATCGTTGCGCTGTCCACATTACTGGCTGCAGCCGTCACCTGGCTGATGTCGCGCGGGTTGCTGGCCCCGGTCAAACGGCTGGTGGCAGGAACACACCGGTTAGCTGCGGGAGACTTCAGCACGCGGGTTGCCGTGAGCAGCCAAGATGAACTAGGCAGACTAGCGCAAGACTTCAATCATCTCGCTGTCTCACTGGAAAAAAACGAACAGATGCGGCGAGCTTTTATGGCGGATATCTCCCATGAGTTACGGACTCCATTAGCAGTCCTGCGCGGCGAGCTAGAAGCATTACAAGATGGAGTACGCCAGCCTACGCCTGCCTCACTTGTTTCACTGCAAGCGGAAGTCTCAACACTCACTAAACTGGTTGACGATCTGCACCAGCTTTCCCTTTCCGACCTTGGCGCTCTCGCCTACCGCAAATCACAGGTTGATTGCGTGCATCTGCTGGAGATCGCCGTAGCCGCCTTTCGTGAGCGTTTTCACGCTAAACAGTTGACGATCATCACACAGTTGCCGCAACAGGCCACGCTGTTTGGTGATCCTGACCGCCTGAATCAGTTGTTCAATAACCTGCTGGAAAACAGTCTGCGCTATACCGATGCAGGCGGTAAGCTAGAGATCGGTCTTGAGCACCTGCCAGGAAGCATTCGAATTTACTGGCAGGATAGTGCCCCTGGCGTAAGCGATGTACAACTCGCTCGCATTTTCGAACGTTTTTACCGTACTGAGGGATCGCGTAACCGCGCTAGTGGCGGCTCGGGATTGGGGCTTGCGATTTGTCAAAACATCGTCGAAGCACACGGTGGTAAGATCCAGGCAGGACACTCACCTTTCGGTGGTGTGCGCGTTACGGTAGACTTCCCAAATACGGGAGAATAACAAGGTTTTTGATGGAAAATATCAATCAGCCCCAGCAGATTATGATTGTGGAAGATGAGCCCAAGTTAGGCCAACTGTTGGTCGATTATCTTCAGGCTGAAGGGTACACCACACACTGGCTAACCAACGGCAACGACGTTATCCCCGCTGTACATGCGCATCCACCCGCATTGATCTTGCTTGACCTGATGCTACCAGGCTGTGACGGACTGACGATCTGCCGCGAACTGCGTCGGTTTACCGATATTCCGGTTATGATGGTGACGGCCAAAATTGAGGAAATCGATCGGCTACTGGGGCTGGAAATCGGTGCAGATGATTATATTTGCAAACCCTATAGCCCGCGCGAAGTTGTCGCTAGGGTAAAAACTATTTTACGTCGTTGCTTACGGCGTCAGGAACAGGCCAATGACGAGTCCCCGCTGCATATTGATGAACCGCGCTTTCAAGCTAGCTATCAGGGCCAAATTCTGGATCTGACGCCAGCAGAGTTTCGATTGCTGAAAATATTGGCCAGCCAACCGGGCAACGTATTTTCACGCGAGCAGTTGCTAGACAATCTGTACGACGATTATCGCGTGGTCACCGATCGTACCATAGACAGCCATATCAAGAATCTGCGCCGTAAGTTGGAACTGCTCGAAGGCGATAAAGCGTTTATCCGCTCCGTGTACGGCGTGGGTTACCGTTGGGAGGCTGAGAAATGCAAACTGACATGATGAACATCAATAGCCCCTAAAAAACCCCGGTTAATTGCTGATTTCCTGCCGTTCTACCGCTACAATTTCACGCTTTCACTGCGCCATTGAGTGACGCAGCACTGACCTGAAATCAGACCGAGAATGATTATGTTTACACCAGAACTGCTTTCCCCTGCTGGAACCTTGAAAAACATGCGTTATGCCTTTGCCTATGGCGCAGATGCGGTATACGCTGGCCAGCCACGCTACAGTCTGCGGGTACGTAACAATGAGTTTAACCACGAGAATCTGGCGCAAGGAATAAACGAGGCCCATGCGCTGGGCAAAAAATTCTATGTAGTCGTGAACATCGCGCCGCACAATGCCAAACTGAAAACTTTCCTGCGTGACCTGCAGCCCGTCATCGATATGGGGCCAGATGCGCTGATTATGTCCGATCCCGGCTTAATCATGTTGGTGCGGGAAGCTTTCCCACATATGGACATTCATCTCTCGGTACAGGCCAATGCGGTCAACTGGGCCACGGTTAAGTTTTGGCAACAAATGGGGCTGTCGCGCGTCATTCTTTCCCGCGAATTGTCACTGGATGAAATTGCGGAAATCCGTAGCCAAGTGCCAGAAATGGAACTGGAGATTTTCGTTCATGGCGCACTCTGCATGGCCTACTCAGGCCGCTGCCTGCTTTCAGGCTATATCAACAAGCGTGACCCCAATCAGGGAACCTGTACTAACGCCTGCCGCTGGCAGTACAAGGCGGAAGAAGGTAAAGAGGATGATACGGGTAACATTGTCCACATGCATGAACCTGTCGCGGTGCAAAACGTTGAGCCAACGCTGGGGATAGGTACCCCAACCGATAAAGTGTTTATGCTTTCTGAAGCACAGAAACCCGGCGAGTACATGAGCGCCTTTGAAGATGAACATGGCACTTACATCATGAACTCAAAGGATCTACGCGCCATCCAGCATGTTGAACGCCTTACCCAGTTGGGCGTACATTCGTTGAAAATAGAGGGCCGCACCAAATCATTTTACTACTGCGCACGGACTGCACAGGTTTATCGCCGAGCTATAGATGATGCCATTGCCGGGAAGCCTTTTGATCCAAGCCTGCTCACCACGCTGGAAGGTCTCGCACATCGTGGCTATACCGAGGGCTTTCTGCGCCGCCATACGCATGAAACGCATCAGAATTATGATTACGGCTCTTCGATTTCTGAACGTCAGCAATTCGTTGGTGAATTCACCGGCGTTCGTCTCAACGGCTTTGCCGAGGTTGATGTTAAAAACAAATTCCTGCTCGGTGATAGCGTGGAGATAATGACACCTTCAGGTAACATAATGTTTACTATAGAAAATATGAAAAGCAAGAAAGGTGCAGATATCGACGTCGCACCCGGTAATGGCCATATCGTTTATTTGCCGATCCCAGAGGACATAGACCTCAATTACGCATTGTTGCTCCGTAATTTGCCGCAAGATTGACGTAGATTCAGTGAAATTTTTAAGGCGGCAGATTTTAACAAATATTAGAATCTGATCACATCAATCTTAGGATAGCTTGGTTATTATCATGCTGCTTAAAAATTAAGAATAAAAGTATTTACATAGCAATAATAGGAACCACCTCCTTAGCCAACCCAATCTCCCTTGGGTTGGCATTTTCTTTTTATTTTAAATAAATTATTAATCACACAATTGAGATTAATTAATGGGGTAATTACCCGTTGAATGATTTGGTGATTTTTTGCCATATATTAATTAAGTAATAACAGTTAACGGGTCACCTGATAGGAACATTTTCCTATTACTAAAAAATACTACCATCACAATTCATGTCCGCTGGATAAATGTTTTCATAGTGGTAATACCGTATGGCGGAAAATTAAAAATCCAGTCCACATAAAAACGTAAAATTTATATACCCTTTATATTTTAAGTACATTTTTGAATACCAGTTATCCTTGCACTAAGGGATTTGGGGCGAGTAACGGACTCTGCCAATGTCCATACAGATTGGTGTGAAAAAGACAATTATTGCATAGATATAATCAAAACTGCGTTTGCGGTAAAATTACCATCAATGGCCTTTTTTTGTGCTGGATTTTTGACAGGCGCAAAATAAATAACGTCATGACCTTGTCCATTTTGTAATCGGGTATTAAAACTGCTGTTAGGCCTCACAATATTTTTATTGTACTTCATTACCACGCCTAAATCACGATTACTGCTGGCAATATAATTACTGGAAAAAGCACTTTGCGCAGCAACCAAGTTGATTTTCACAGGTATATTGTAGTTTTGATCACAACGGTAATCGACTGCTATGCTTTTACCATATCGGTTATCATCGCTACTAATTTCAGCGCTATTCACATCACCAAAGTCTATATTATATTCATTTTTATTATTGATGCTAATAACACATTTCGCCGGAACTGGTAATATTCTCCCTGTTAAAATAACACGTACAACCGGTTGCGGATTTTTATTTTGAGGCAATGGATTACTTTCAGTTACCAATCCACCATACATGGTTAAAATTGTTAGATTTGTCGGCGTCATTATCGCTCCACCGATAATATCCCGTCTTAGCTTAACCATCACATGAACCGTTACAAATACTATAAATTTGATAGGTGCTTGCAAGTAAAAGCTTGCTGGAATCGAGCGACCTATTGAAAACCAGCTTGCTGGCAGGGGCTGAGTCTTCGCCACAGTGAGCCCATTAGGAATAATGAATTCCATTTTCACATCAATATCGTCATTAAGTTTCAAATACCCTGGGTTAATATTTTAGGGCGGTAAACTTGTTTCCCCATTTAGGTAAAAATACACAGACTGATCTCTATCTCTATCTCTATCTCTATCTCTATCTCTATCTCTATCTCTAGGATTACTAAGGAAATAATATTTTACTGTATAATTAAAATAAGGTTTCACATTATCCAAAATTATTGTACCAGCACTCAGGCTACGAATGGGAAGACCGCTAAGATCTACAATAGCATCAACATTATCAACCCCATAATATGTGAATGGCACCTCAACTGAACGAACATTTTTTATGTTACCTAATAGGGAGTAAAACACTATAAAATAAATAAAGAACTTTTCTATTTTCATCCCACAGAATATTCTATAATTCCCTAACGGAATCAGCATAATCATCCTCAGCATACATATTTCCATTATTCGTCAAGTCACATGAAGGTTAATCGAATTCACTTAGCTCAATCGCTTAGTTTACCGAACTAAAACAGCTTTGTTTAGTGCCCCATATGAAAATTGAAGTTATATGAATAAATATAAATTGCATAATAACAAAAAAAATTACCGTATCCAATAAAAATAGTACATTAAAAAATGAATAGCACCGTCCATAAATTAAATATAAACAGCTATGCCTAAAATAATTCGAGTTGCATGTAGGCGGTAAGTCTGAGAGTCGGCAGGAGCATAGCTCACTATGTTACGGGTGCGAACGGATAAAGCCAACACCCATGCAATTTGAAGACTGAAGGGTATATACCCAAAAAGTTTGGGTTACTGGTAGACAGTTGAGTGACATAGGTAAGCTAGGCTGTGTCCCTCAATTGCATGCGAGCCACGCTGGCGGTAATTTGCGCGCAGAGCAAGGCGTGAGCCGCCTTGATAACGGGTTTTTGGGTCTTCGACGGAACCACCGGTAATTGAGGGACACGGCCTAGGTGACTGATTCGATAAATAATGAAGGCAATCGGCATCCATGCTACGTGCCGTTTGCGGAGTGAGCGATCGTCCAGTTAGCTAATACCAGGTTGAGTGCCCTAAAAATGATCTACAATGACTCACGCCCATTGAGATAACTCACCCGGATAGGCTATATGAACCCATTAAATACCACACAGTTCTTCACCAGAGGCGGTCAGGAATGAACCCATACCCCCCTTCACTGCTTATCATCAATGGTAAAGGAGCCAGCAACGAGCAAGTCCGAGCCGCTGTGAACAAGTTTCGGAGTGAAGGCCTGATCTTGCATGTTCGCGTAACCTGGGAACAAGGGGATGCAGCCCGCTTTGTCATAGAAGCCCAACGGTTGAAAGCGGAAACCGTGATTGCTGGTGGCGGTGACGGCACAATTAACGAAGTGGCTACCGCGCTGCTAACACTGCCGATAGAAGAACGCCCCAAACTGGGTATCTTGCCGCTTGGCACAGCCAACGACTTTGCCACTGCCTGCTCAATTCCCGCACAGCCCGAGTTGGCACTCGCACTGGCTATCAAGGGCCGGGCAGTCCCCATCGACTTGGCAAAAGTGAACGACGATCGTTGCTTCGTCAATATGGCGACCGGAGGTTTTGGTACACGCATCACCACCGAAACCCCAGAAATACTCAAATCAACTTTAGGAGCCGTCTCCTACTTTATTCATGGCCTGCTGCGTCTGGATGCGCTAAAAGCCGATAGCTGCGAGATCAAAGGCCCAGATTTCTATTGGTCTGGAGAAGCGTTGGTCATCGGTATCGGCAACGGCAAGCAGGCAGGAGGTGGGCAGCAGCTATGTCCCGGCGCCCTGATTAACGATGGTTTACTGCAAGTGCGCCTGTTGACCACCGAAGAACTGCTGCCTGCACTGGTCAACTCCCTATTCAGCGGTGAAGAGAACAGCAACATAATTGATGTTTCGCTGCCCTGGTTGGAGATCAATGCTCCCCATGAAATCGCCTTCAACCTAGATGGTGAACCCCTAAAAGGCAAACATTTTCGTATTGAAGTGCTGCCCAATGCCATCGCGTGCCGCCTACCTCCAGACTGTGCCTTATTGAAATAATGACAGCTTAAGCGCAGCACAGAAACACGGGCTGTCCTTTCTTTCCTTTATTTCTATTCTCCTACCGATCAAGCCATTAATGTGATCCTCATTGGCAAATTTCAAAAATCATACTTGTATGGTAGTAATATCACATTTATTTTCGGGTATAGCTTATCGCCTTAAAACAGGATGAGGATGTCATGAAGATCATTAAAGCCGAGGTGTTTGTCACTTGCCCGGGAAGGAACTTTGTCACACTAAAAATCACCACAGAAAATGGTCTGATCGGTATTGGTGATGCCACCTTGAATGGCCGTGAACTGCCGGTTGCATCTTACTTGAAAGACCATCTCTGCCCGCAGCTCATCGGGCGTAACGCCCATCAGATTGAAGATATTTGGCAATTTTTTTACAAGGGTGCCTACTGGCGGCGTGGTCCAGTCACCATGTCGGCAATTTCAGCGGTAGATATGGCGCTGTGGGATATTAAAGCCAAAGCGGCCAATATGCCGCTCTACCAGCTACTAGGTGGCGCTTCCCGCTCCGGCGTCATGGTCTATTGCCACACTACGGGTCACTCGATAGAAGAAGTGCTGGACGATTATGCCAAACACCAGGAAATGGGGTTCAAGGCCATCCGTGTGCAGTGTGCTGTTCCAGGAATGAAAACCACCTATGGTATGGCCAAAGGGAAAGGGTTGGCGTATGAACCCGCAGCTAAAGGCCTATGGCCAGAAGAACAAAGCTGGTCGACAGAAAAGTATCTCGATTTCACCCCGAAGCTATTTGAAGCCGTACGCACAAAATTCGGCTTTGAACAACATTTACTGCACGATATGCACCACCGTCTCACGCCTATCGAAGCCGCCCGTTTTGGTAAAAGCGTCGAACAATACCGCCTGTTCTGGATGGAAGATCCCACCCCAGCAGAAAATCAGGAATGCTTCCGCCTGATCCGCCAGCATACGGTCACTCCGATTGCCGTTGGTGAAGTATTCAACAGCATATGGGATTGCAAGCAACTGATTGAAGAACAGTTGATCGATTATATCCGTACCACCATCACCCACGCCGGCGGTATCACCGGGATGCGCCGCATCGCCGACTTTGCCTCACTTTATCAGGTTCGTACCGGCTCACACGGTCCTTCAGATCTCTCCCCCATCTGTATGGCCGCCGCGTTGCACTTTGATCTCTGGGTGCCGAACTTTGGCGTTCAGGAATACATGGGTTACTCCGAACAAATGCTGGAAGTCTTTCCACACAGTTGGACCTTTGACAACGGCTATATGCATCCAGGGGAAAAACCAGGGTTAGGCATCGAGTTCGACGAAAAGCTGGCGGCTAAGTATCCGTATGATCCCGCTTACCTGCCTGTCGCACGCCTGGAAGACGGCACCCTATGGAACTGGTAAATCGAGGAGTAACAATGAAAAGTATTACCATTCAACAGCCAGAACAATTGGTTATCGAAGATCGTGCGCTGCCACAACCGCAAGCAGGAGAAGTGCGTATTCGCATTGTTAGCGCCGGGATCTGCGGCTCTGATGTGCATATCTATCATGGTCATAATCCGTTTGCCAAATATCCACGCGTTATCGGCCATGAGTTCTTCGGCCATATTGATGCCACTGGCGAAGGGATTGCACCTTCGCGTATCGGTGAGCGGGTTGTCGGTGACCCGGTGGTCAGTTGCGGCCACTGCTACCCCTGCAAGGTAGGCCGCCCGAATGTTTGCAGCGAACTGAGCGTTATCGGGGTACACCGTGATGGTGGCTTCAGCGAATATATAACTCTTCCGGCCAAAAATGCACACCGGATACCGGACAGTATCCCTGACGATAATGCGACTATGGTTGAGCCCTTCACTATTGCTGCCAACATTTGCCAGCAGATGGCACCCAGTCCGCTGGATGTTGCCTTGGTCTATGGCGCAGGGCCGATGGGGTTAACTACCATACAGGCCTTACGCGGCGTTTACGGCATAAAAACGATTATCGCTGTCGATCGCATTGACGAACGCCTTGCTATGGCAACAACCAACGGTGCCGATCGGGCGATCAACAACAGCCATATCGACTTGGCCAGCGAACTCAATAAGTTTGCTATTCAGCCAACGTTAATCATTGATGCCGCCTGCCACCCATCCATTCTGCCTGAAGCGATTGCCCTCGCCTCTCCCGCTGCGCGTATCGGCATTATGGGCTTCTCTGCCGAGCCTTGTGTCCTTAGCCAACAAGCGATCACCAGTAAAGAAATCACTATTTACAGTTCACGGCTCAACAGTAACCGTTTTCCACAAGTCATCGAGTGGATGGCTAACCACAAGGTCCACCCTGAGAAACTGATCACTCACCGGTTCGACTTTTCTCAGGTACTTGATGCAATGAAGATTTTCGAAAATGACCAAAGGCAGTGCTGCAAGGTTCTATTGAAGTTCTAGTCAACCACTTTTACCTGCCTGCGCCTTAACCTAACGGGGAACGGCGCTGCCAAAACTTGCTGTACTCAGGACAACCATTGCGGGAACAGAATAATGATAAATACTCACACTGATTATATTCAGCCTGAAAGAAGTACTTCGGATCTGGTCAAGGCAGCCGTTTCTGGCTGGTTGGGCACTGCACTGGAATTTATGGATTTCCAACTTTACTCACTCGGTGCGGCATTGGTCTTTCATGAAATATTCTTCCCTGAGCAGTCGGCCGCTATGGCATTAATACTGGCAATGGGGACTTACGGAGCAGGTTATATTGCCCGAATTATCGGTGCGTTTATCTTTGGCCGCATGGGGGACACCATCGGCCGTAAGAAAGTCCTGTTTATTACCATTACCCTGATGGGGATCTGCACCACATTGATCGGTGCACTGCCGACCTATGCCCAGATCGGGATTTTCTCCCCTTTACTGTTGGTGTTACTGCGCATTATCCAAGGGCTGGGGGCTGGGGCAGAAATCTCTGGTGCCGGGACTATGCTGGCGGAGTATGCCCCTAAAGGTAAACGCGGGATTATCTCCTCATTGGTGGCGATGGGCACCAACTGCGGTACGTTATCCGCAACCGCGATCTGGGCCATGATGTTCTTCTTCCTGACCAAGGAAGATCTGTTGGTCTGGGGCTGGCGCGTCCCTTTCCTGGCCAGCGTGGTGGTCATGCTGTTTGCCATCTGGTTACGGATGAATCTGAAAGAAAGTCCAGTATTTGAGAAAGTCAATGACGATAAAACCATCTCCAGTCAGCACGCCACTGTAACCGACAACACCTATTCGCTATCGGCAATGTTCAGCAGTAAATCTTTCTGGTTAGCCACCGGGCTGCGTTTTGGGCAGGCTGGCAATTCCGGTTTGATACAAACTTTCCTGGCCGGCTATCTGGTTCAAACACTGCTGTTTGAGAAAGCCATCCCTACCGATGCGTTAATGATCAGCTCCATTATCGGCTTTATTACCATACCCTTACTCGGTTGGCTTTCAGACAAGTTCGGCCGCCGGATACCCTATATTTTGATTAACCTCTCGGCCATTATTTTAGCTTATCCAATGATTTCGATGATTGTGGACAAAAGCCATAGCGTGAGCACGATTATGGTTTCCATTATTGTCATTCATAATATCGCGGTACTCGGCCTGTTTGCGCTGGAAAACATCACCATGGCAGAAATGTTTGGCTCACGTAACCGTTTTACTCGCATGGCAATTTCCAAAGAAGCCGGTGGTTTGGTTGCTGTCGGCTTCGGCCCCGTTTTAGCCGGTATTTTCTGCAATGTCACCGGTTCTTGGTGGCCAATCGCGATAATGATAATTGCTTATTCAATTATCGGTTTATTAGCAGCGATTATGATGCCAGAAGTAAAAGACCGTGATTTGAGCGAGGTTGAAGATGCTGCAGAAAGTACAGTGTTAACGGCAGCGACCAGCCTGCACAGCCTCTAAATAGCTACGCTTAATAGCGCTTCACCTTACGCTTGAGACAGATGAGATAATGCGGAATGGCTCTCTGTTCAAGCCCGAGGCCGGACTTTTAGGGCTAACCCGGCTAGACTAGGTGCCATAACGGCACCTAGCAAGGCAATTTGAAAGACGTTACTGCGTAGTTTATTACTTATCTGCTAGTATGGTGGAACTTATCTCTTAAGCCTACTCAGATTGTCGCCATGTCAGAACCGTACAACTTCACGAATAGCCTACCCATCAATCAACAAATCTATCATTTATTGCGTAAAGATATCGTCGATTGCACTATTCCTCCGGGCACGCTGCTTTCAGAAAAAGAGATCTCTACTCGATTTTGCGTATCGCGTCAGCCGGTACGGGAAGCATTTATCAAACTGGCAGAAGCTGGACTGGTGCAAATCTTACCCCAGCGCGGTACTTTTGTGATGAAGATTTCTGCCAAAAGGGTGGCTGATGGACGCTTCATTCGCCAAGCGCTGGAGTGTGCCATCGTACGACGTGCGGCCACGAATATCACACCAGAACAATTGATGGTACTGGAACATAACCTGCATCGCCAAACGTTGGCTGCGCAGAATGCTCAGATCAAAGAGTTTTTGGCACTGGATGATGAATTCCATCGTCTACTGACGCAGATCGCCAATTGCACATTGGCTTGGGACACTATCGAAACCATCAAGGCGACGATGGACCGAGTCCGTTTCCTCAGTCTCAGTGAAGTATCCCCCCCTGACGGTCTGATTCAGCAACACTACCTTATCTTTGAAGCCTTGAAAGCACGCGAACCAGATGCAGCAGAGCGCGCTATTCATGAACATTTGCAGGAAATGATTTATTCGATAGCGCCGATTACCCTGAAAAATAGCGACTGGTTTGAGGCTGAATAACGACTTTATAGGGCATGTTGACCGGGAGCAAACTGGTTCAGACGAGAGGCAAGAGATAACAAGCTTCCAGATAGCCGGCGCAAGTGCTGTTCAAATCGGTCTACGACCCATTTTTCGTTACGTTGTCGCCTAGCTGAAACTTGAGTGAACTTGGTATATAGTCTTGGCGTATCAAGCACAGAGTAAATGAAAAGGTGTACTAGATGGAACCTATGGTAAAAATCAAATCAAACAAATGTCGTCATGGTTCGTTTTCTTTTCCTGCTAATGATCTTTACGTCGGCCGATCGATGGATTTATATGGCGAGTGGAGTGAGGGTGAGGTAACGATGATGTCGCGCCTTATCTCACCCGGAGATTGCGTTGTGGAGGTTGGGAGTAATTTAGGTACACATACAGTCCCCCTGGCACGGATGGTGGGAGAGAGTGGTTCCGTTATTGCTTTTGAGCCACAACGAATGATTTTTCAATTACTGTGTGCCAACTTGGTCAACAATGGATTGACGAATGTCTGGGCATATAACTCAGCGGTCGGAAGAGCGACGGGTACAGTAACAGTGCCTGAAATTGATCTTGGGGCCACGTGTAATTTCGGTTGCATTCGAGTAGGTTCCAAGAATGGTACAAAAACGCCTATAGTCACGCTGGACTCACTCGAGCTAGAAAAGATAGATTTACTGAAAATTGATGCAGAAGATTATGAACCCCAGGTTTTACTAGGTGCTTACGAAACCATCGAACGACTTTTGCCTCCAATATTTCTTGAGTATAACCATCACATGAGGGAAGAGATTAACAAAGTACTCAGGCTTTTTCCTTACCGTGCTTGGACATTCGATGAACCTCTATTTTCGCCAGAAAATTACCGAAAAAATACAGAAAATGTATTTGATAATACGTATTCATTTAATTTGTTACTGTCAACGGACTCAATTGAAGGCGTCACTGATACATTGCAGGAATTATCCTTGGAATAAATTGCCACCGGCTTGATAAACATCTTAGCGCGATCAGGGAAGTCAGGGTTCAAACCTCCTGCCGAATTTTACTCGGCAGTATCGTCGACTACCCCGCACTTCATCATCTGGGGATACGCACAAATAACACGCATATCACAGTCAAAGGCCGATGGAGATAACTTGGTCACACAGTAAGTATATCAGTCCAGATGACCTTGCCACACGACAGGGACAAGGTCACAAGAACATTCAGGCAGGAGACTCTGATGAGTAACAGCACAGCTCTGCTCAGTTTCGCCCGTGAAACGTTGGAGATTGAATTGGCCGAAGCACAGCGCCTGCTGGCTCGGTTGGATGACAATTTTGTCCATGCCTGCGAGTTACTGCTTGCATGCCGTGGTAAAGCGGTGATCTCAGGTATCGGCAAATCTGGTCATATTGGCAAGAAAATAGCCGCAACGCTTGCCAGCACAGGCACACCCTCATTCTTTGTTCACCCTGCGGAAGCGTTACATGGCGATCTAGGCATGATTGGCAGTGATGACGTGGTAATTTTCATCTCTTATTCTGGCCGCGCCAAAGAGCTGGATCTGATCCTTCCTCTACTAGCAGAAAGCAAGGTCCCGGTGATCGCCCTCACTGGTGGTAAAGAATCACCACTGGCATTAGGAGCAGCCTGTACGTTAGATATCAGCGTTGAGCGTGAAGCCTGCCCAATGGGTTTAGCCCCAACGTCCAGTGCAGTCAACACCTTGATGATGGGGGATGCTCTAGCAATGGCACTGATGCGTCAGCGGGGATTTAACGCAGAAGATTTCGCTCGCTCCCATCCGGGCGGAAACTTAGGCGCTCGGCTACTCAATCGCGTACATCATTTGATGCGTACCGGCGATCGCCTACCTGTGGTCAGTGAGAATGCCAATGTGGTGGATGCGATGCTGGAATTAAGCCGAACCGGCTTAGGATTAGTGGCTGTATGCAATTCTGGGCAAAAAGTGGTCGGCGTATTTACCGATGGTGACCTGCGCCGCTGGCTGGTGAAGGGCAATAGCCTCAATGACCGCCTGGATCTGGCGATCACCCGCCCCGGTTACCATTTACCCGAGCAATGGCGAGCCGGAGAAGCGCTAGAAGCACTGCATGAACAGCACATCAGCGCAGCTCCAGTTGTCAACATCGACGGCGTTCTGGTAGGCGCAATCAACTTGCACGATCTGCATCAGGCCGGAATTAGCTAGGCTTGGCTTCACTGAAAACGGCCCTACCACCAGGCATGAAAGTGGTGCACCGGCCCAATCCCCTGCCCAACTTCCAGACTGTCTGCCTGTTGTAGAGCATGCTGCAGATAGTCTTTGGCTGCCGCGACAGTTTCTGCCCAATCATTATAGCGCGGGCGTAGAGCAGCCAGTGCAGCCGATAAAGTACAACCCGTACCATGTGTATGCCGAGTTGCCACACGAGGCGCACTAAAGCGCTGCTCGATATCAGATGTGAATAACCAATCGGGGCTTTCCTCTTGGCTGAGATGCCCTCCTTTCATTAACACCGCCTGGCAGCCCATTGCCAGCAAAGCTTGCCCTTGCTCACGCATTTGTCGTTCATTCTCCGCGGGCCGACAGCCCAACAACGCGGCAGCCTCCGGCAAGTTAGGGGTAATAATAGAAACCAAAGGCAAAAGTTCGTGACGGATCGATATAACCGCTTCAGGCACTAGCAATGCATCACCGCTTTTTGCCAGCATGACGGTGTCCAATACCACATAAGGAGGCAAGTAGTGACGCAACCGTTCAGCCACAACCCTGACGATATCTGCGTTCGCCAACATGCCTATCTTAATACTGTCGATACGAACATCACTAAGTACAGAATCCAACTGGGCAGCAACGAACGCTGGATCGATATGATATACCGACTGCACACCACGGGTATTTTGTGCAACCAAAGCTGTGATCACACTGGTGCCGTAAGCCGCTAACGCAGAGAAGGCTTTCAAGTCTGCCTGAATTCCTGCTCCGCCGCTTGGATCGGTACCAGCAATGGTTAAGGCATTAATCCGTTTGATGACAAATCCTCCTCTCGTAATTGGTAAAGCACATCCAGAAAAGCAGCAGTAAAACTTCCTGGTCCAGAGCAACTGGCCGTTGCTCTTTCACCACACAACGCCATCACGCGGCAGGCGGTCGCCACGTTGTCCAGCCGTTCTCCCGGCAAACAACAAAAGGCCGTTACCACGGCTGACAAAACACACCCCGTTCCAACCACGCGCGTCATCAACGGATCACCGCCGGTGAAGGCCCAATCGCGCTCACCGTCGGTGATATAATCCACAGCACCGCTCACTGCCACTATCGCCCCACTGCTGAGTGCCAATGCACGTGCTGCAGGTAATGCCTCCAGCGGATCATCTTGGCTATCGACACCACGCCCCTGGGTTGGCAAACCACTCAAGGCCATCACTTCCGAGGCATTACCACGAATTGCCGCTGGCCTCAGAGTGAGCAGATGTTGGGCAAAGCGAGTGCGATACTCGAGACCACCAACAGCAACCGGATCGAGTACCCAGGGCTTCTTCGCCTGATTAGCTGCGTCTATCGCAGCTAGCATGGCTTCGGCTCGAGACTGATGTAGGGTGCCGATATTAACCAATAGAGCATCAGCCACGCGACTGAACTGCGCTGCTTCCTGGGGCTCTACTACCATTGCGGGAGAAGCACCTAATGCAAGCAGCACATTGGCGGTCAGTTCCTGTACCACTTCATTGGTTAGACAGTGTATTAACGGGGCGTGTTTTTTAAATAGACTAAAGCAGGCCGTAGCGCGGGTACGGGGCAATTCATCGGGTCGAATAAACATGTTTCTCCCAACCGGCGTTCAAGAAGGCAGGTATCGGTTGAGACACCAAGACTTCCCTACGCTGGCATTATCCAGATCAAGTCATTTGGCGTTGTCTCATGAAACACCAAAACGTCTCAAATACCAATAAAATCAACACTAAAACAGATAGATGCTATATCAATGTGTCTCATGAGAACTCTAAAAATCCCAACAGCCTTTTGGTATAATTTGGGTACATAGGAAAAACTGGATTATACCAATGCTAAAAACAAAAACCGAAGTTCAGCGTTTCTCTGTTCCAGAAAGCAAAACCATGAAAAAGGAAAACGTGTTCAACAACGGGCTAACCGGTTTGTATCTGGTCGCTCGCCGAAACCCCTCTGGCGTTATCACCAAAAGTTGGAGATACATTCATGGCAAGTTCGACATTACGTTAGGCACCTTCCCTGCAAATACTCTAGAAGACGCTCGCCAATGGCACTGCCTGCAAGTTGCTAAAGTGAAACGAGGCATAGCTCCGGGCAGAGGAGACGCTAGTCTACCAGTAGACATGAATGCCCTCTTCACTGACTGGCTGAAAACAAAATGCCCAGAAGCCTCGAAAGCAAATAGGCAATCCATCTGGAACAAGCACTGTAAACCCCTTTACGAACTTCCGCCTAACAACCTGACCTATCAGCATGTGTACTCATTGCTCATCGCTCTGGGGCCAACCAATGCGGCACATAGAGCATGCCAGATTGTTCGTGCCATGATGTTATACGCCTTCCAAGCTCATGGTATAGAAGGCCAACCAGGGCAGCCAGTATACGTTCCTCAGAAATTATCTGAAGCACATGATCGAAAAACCGTGGCTGCCGTTATCGGTAAAGTTCGTGAAAACTGCCTGAGTACAAAGCAGTACTACACTCTCTGGCACAGCCTTGGTGATACTCCATCACATGCAGCAATGCGTTTTCTGATGGTTACAGGGGCGAGGAAGAGTGAAGTAACGAAGATGACATGGTCCGAGCTGGATCTGGACGCTCAAATCTGGACTCTGCCTGCCACGAGGACAAAAACCCGGCAAGAACGCATCTATCCACTCCCAGCGGTACTCATTGAGTTGTTAAAGGAATGGTCTTGGACTCGAAAAGGCAGCGATAGCCTTGTTTGGGGCTACATTGGTGAGACAACGATGGCACATTCAGCAGAACGCTTACGCCCGGTGGTTAACAATGATTTCACGACACATGATATTCGCCGCAGCGCGGCATCATTGATGAGTGGTGAGGCAGGTATTGATCCGATGGTTGTTGATTTGCTGCTGGGGCATAGTGTTAAGGCAGTAACGTCCAAGATTCTTGCGACTTATCAGCCGAAGGCTTTTCAGGATAATGTTAATGCTGCTTGGCCTGTTTGGTTTAAGTGGTTTCAGATTAATATTATAGAAAAAAAACATAACCAAGATGAATAATAATGTATTAACGCTCCCACTTGATATGAGAGCATTTTTTCTCTTGCAACGTATCACTCGACACCGCACGACCTGCGCCGAACAGTGCGTACTGGCTTGGCACGTCTTGGATGCCCCAGTGAGGTCGCAGAGGCCGTTTTAGGCCATTCCCGCAAGGGCATTGAAGGCACCTATGACCTCCACCACTATGAGGCTGAGTGTAAAGAGTAGCTGTAAAAATGGGCTGATTATCTCGATACGTTGAAAGCGTGATTTTCTGTCGATATGCCTCAGTCAATGAGTTAAGCACGTCATTGGCTCGCAGCAGTACTTATCACAAGGCGTTGATGGGAAAGATTGAATGTTCTTGCATTGGATGGATGCAGGTATATAATTTTCATACTTCGAGCTGCGTGTACAACTTCTTTACCTTCCTGCAACTTGAATTGCTTTTGATTATTATACCCTGATAAAACTCCATTTCTAGTCATTCCCTCAGCCCAGTTTAGGGTAAACCCTTGGTCTGATATGGAAGATGAGAAGCCGTTAACAACAAAAAGGAATTTTCTATGTCAGAAACCACCCAATCACCTGTAGAAGCGTTGCGTTTTCCTTGTACTGTATTCAGAACGCAAAAACGCATGGATGATTACGGTGCTGATGATATGCGGTGTGGTGACCTTAGCGAAACGCAGTTAAAAAATGATTTTAAACTGAATGACGTGTCAAGCAAGGTTAGCCCGTACACCCTAACGTTGGCCAAACAGCTAAAACCCCGATCTTATGGTTATGGCTTTGAGGCTGATACGGATCTGAAAAGCAAGAAGATAACACGGCAGGAATGCGCTAATATCCTTTTTGATGAGTTTCGTAGCCTCTCAAAGCAAGTTTCTTTTTACGGCCCCTACCAGAAACTTATCGGAAAGATGATTGACCATATGCAGAAAGGTAATGGTGTGCCGTTTAGGGATATGTTGTTAAATGCAGCGTTAAAAGAGCAAATTCTTGAGGATAAAACGAAAAATAGCTCCTTTCTACGTATCAAAGATGCTCTAAGTGAACATATTAATTGGAAAAACAAGTGTTATCCGGCAGATAATAAGATCGACATCACAGGAGCTATAAGTGGTGGTATGCTGCCAAAATTTGACAGGTTGCAGGATAGAGTTAACGGACTAGGTATTACCGTACACGATATATATGCAGCACATATCACTATAAGATCTCTACAGATTGATAATGACCGTTACCGGGCTGTTGTCCATTATAATGTTCAAGATCACTTTGGACTAGATGACGATGATATTAAAAAATTTCGCAATTACTCTTTATTATTTCGTATTTGGTTCGTACTACAGCGATTCAATCAGTTTGCTTATAAACCATTCATGACTAACATGGAAGCCACTGTAGAGATTACAGGAGTTCGTAATGAAAGGTAAAATTTATATTAGCGCATTACTTATTGGTAGTGTTCTGTTGGCTACGTGGTTATGGTTATTACGACGCCCGGTAGATATTGTCGATGTCCATCAAAGAAATAAGTATAGTGATGTTTTGGTAAGAAGCTTTCCCTTTACAAATAAAGGGAAAATCGATTGGTGGTTAGAAAATAAAAGTATTTTAAAAGATAAATATAATATCCCTAATCCTGATAAGGAAGGCTTCTTTTCTGTTACTTTTTGGGATTATGGTGATGGTTATAAAGAAGATAAATATGATAGACTATGTTTCGATGATATGAAAACCGATAAAAACTGCATAGATAAAAATTCGATTTTCTCTGTAAGGAGCACTAGGGATAATGGTCTTATTTTTATTTTGGATGATGGGAAATATTTGCTGCAAGAAGATAGTAAACTAATCAAGATACAATCATATGAAAATTAAGGATAGGCTGCTTATTTCAACAATATTATAATACTAAATATACGAAATTTTATTGTATCATAATGCCATTAAAAGCGGCTAAGCGACAATAGATGCACCAGCCGCTGCTCATCCAAGGTAAATTGCTACGATGCTTGATTTTTCAAGACAATCTTCAAATATGGATGCCGCCAACTTTCATCAATCAAGCGGTAAGAAATAAACCCATCATGCTCTAACGCGCATATCAGACCTGGATGATCGCGTACAAATTGGTAGACCGCCAAGCTTTCCAAGCCTTGCAGCATATGAGCCAGCAGCTTACGGCGCATTACATCACTCCTCCGCCGTGTACCCGTTGCCACGCACTTGTAAGGTCTGCTCCACCGCATTTGTAACACAGCGCCCGTAGCGGTTAGTTTTACCAGTAGCTTCATAAGTGTCCAGTAATCTAGCCAGATCGTGCTTGAGTGGCTCTAGGTGCTCACGCCAGCGCAGGATCATACGTTTGGCTTTAGAGCGTCCGAACTCCTTTGTTAACAGGCGGACAGTCGCACTTTTGAAGGAAAGGCTGACATACCCAGAGTTGAACACACTGGCATACCTAAACTGCTTAACCAACGCTTCATCTACCCTCAATTTCTTGCAGATCACTTTTGAATCCAGAAGCCGTAAGCTACGGTCTGAAAAGTCGATAGACCGCAGTTCATGGCGCAGGATCTCAAGCTGGCACCCCTTTATATCGTAGTTGTAACCCTTGGCAAGACACGCCCATTTCATTTTGGATGGTAGGTTTTGGAAGCCAGTCCCGATTTCGAACGAGCGACCGCCAATTTTAGCTGATTTGTATGATTGTCGGTACGCAACAACCAAGGGCGTGTCTGAAATCAGATCTACGCCTACTTACGTCAGTGCAACGGCTCTTATTGCTATCAAGAACGTGGTGACAGAGAGTAAGAAATGGCGAATAACCGCGTTAATCGTTATTACTACTTCCTTGCTATTCAATTTACTTGTATTGCTTTTAGATGTGTTTCATAAGCAATTTGACGCTTATCTGGAGTCAATATCATGATGATGAGGGTATTTTTGAGCTGTATTGCTATCCTTGCTCTGTCTGGCTGCGATACCGCCACACCTAAATGCAACAGTGATGATGCTAAAAATCTGGTGGTTGATATTGCCAGAAAACCCTACATAGCAGCCAGTCAACGGGAATCTGACTATGATATGCCATCAATCACCATTAATAATATGAGGACACAACAGTATAACGCCAAGTTAGATATTTACTTGTGTGAGGCTGATATTAGTTTAAATTATGCAAAATACACCGCGCTTAACTCATCTAAACCGATAACCTACCGTATTCAAAAGACCGATGACAATAACGGTCAGTTTTATATTAACGTATTAGGATTATAGTTTATAGGCGGCTGTCCATTGGATAGCCGTCAGTTCATTTATACCCCTCTGAATTTCATTTCACTTTTTCTAGTAATGTTGAGATAAATCCTATGAAAACCTATTATGTGGATGGTAATGTTTGCTATTTGGATTTTCGATTACCTACGTCACTAAAAATTCCAGGGGGCGATCTTGAAGTGAATATATTCACTTGTAACCCAGAAATGATAGATGAAAGCCAGCTACCCGGTATCAATAGTGGTGTTTTATATGAAAAAATATCTTCCGCAGACGAGTATACATCCTATGATTATTACGTGGATTTAAATGTTATCGTCATAGACAGCAAAGAAAGTGAGGTTTTTATTGATCTTGTCGACGCATCGAAAGCCATCAGTTTTATTCTGGTAAGTAAAGGTTATGACTTCAATAGAGATGTTAAGGGTACATATGTAATCAAATGTTGGGATAATACATCGAGTGTATTGTATCATGCTGTCTGTGTTGCATTTTATGCTGGTGTGCTTAAGAAAGTATCCAATATTGATTAAGGTGAAACACTATGCTCTCAATAAAAGTAAAAGCCATAATCGCAGTTCTCATCACGCTTATCATTGTTGTTTTATTATGGTTATTTCAATCAGACGATGAAGCGCCAAAAGCACCACATACAGACAATAGTACCCTCTACGTTCAATCAAACTCCCCCGGTGAATGTCGGGCGATTATTACGCCTATATTGGACAGTAAAAAGTCGGCATCTACTGAAATCCCTTGCAAAGTACAACCATGATCAAAGAAGTCAACGATCCAGTTTGAATAGAAAGTATCTGGGTAGTGTTTTTATACCACCCAAGAAATATAATGATCCGATAAATTTTTCAATTAAAATTAATGAGTAAACCGATTACAAGGAAGTACCGAGCTCTTTAAGTGCAAATTTGCCTCGTTCAGCTACTGAAGGTGATGGGTCGGACGCCAGTATTTTGGCAAATATAATGGCTTGATCCCCCAGGTTTTCCAACTCCCTGATAAGCATTTCTCCAGCAACACGGCGTACAATTGGTGATCTGTCAATTGTTGCCATTTTTAAGTTATCCATGAACGGTTTTAAAACAGGAATTGAACGTTCTTCTAATGAAGGAATGAACTTTCCTTCGCCGTATACTTTATCTGTCCACAGCCATTTTTTTCCATTACTCCAAACGAATCTACCTTCAAATTGGCAGCGATATGCTTTTGCCCGCAAGGATGGTTGAATAGCTGATTCCGCAATATCTATTAGAGAATGATCTAGTGCATTAGTACGACCAACTTGTGCCAGTATAGAAGACATTGGTCCTGATGTGGATGTTATAAGCCGCTTCTTAAGAGATGTTGCCACTTTTTCTAATGATATAATCTGCATTAGCACCTGTTTCTCAGCATCGCCCATTCTGCCCCAAGAGTCCCAATAGGGGAGTGTTATAAATAATACATCGACGATGATCTCTGGATTTGAGGTTTTTGCTATCAATGGCAGTGCGTCACATGCGGCTTTTCTTATCTCGGGAACCCAATCATTAAGGCGACGCACAGCCAAAGCAAAGAAAAAACTATTTGGCGCGGCTTCTGATAGGTTTTTTAATGCCTTTTCTCGTATGAAGCCATCACCGTGGCATAGGTCTACCCAAGGGAAAGAAAGCTTAGGTCTGTCCCAAAATTTCCAGTTTGACTGTTTAGGAACTTGAAGTGCAGTATTGAGCTGCCAGCGAATCAAACGTTCCCAAATTTCCAGGTTTGTTAAAGGTAGCTTCGAGGTTGCAGCCACCAACATAGATATGTCTATTACAACGCTATCATTCGAATTGGTTGAGTTGGCAAATTGCTTTACAGCCGCAACAATTTCTTGCTCATGTTTTTTCTGCTGCAACATGGGATACTCGTACTCCTAAAATTTGAAATCAGTCGTATCAATGGTGTCGATTGAATTAAATTTGTTGATGGGTTTGGGTAACTTGAGGACATGTTTTATCATTTATGTACACATATGCAACCGAGTAGTGTTGATCTACATTGCGTTGTCAGTTGCATTCGTTGACAGGTTTAACACGTCTAACTGGCTTGCAGGCGCTATACAAGTCCAATCTAAGCTAAAACCTCATTGACAATGTTGAGGTAGTAACGTTACCACATTCCCTCTGCAATCAGCGGTTAGACTGCTGGCTGTCAGCGCATCAACAACGATCTGTGTATCACCAGTGACCTTAAATGCAAGCTGTGTAATTAGACGCCCATCACTTGTGAAAGCTGATTGTAACGCGACCTTGACTACACACAATGCAGGCTCAACGTCATCAAGAGTCCCGGAATCCCATTCAACAGACGTTACCAACTCATTACGCCAACCCAACGTTTTTAGGCTCTCAAGTGTATAAGTCAGCCTAAAGAGATCATTTTGTTGCCGCAGATCGCCACTGCATGAGCGCCAAACATACTCAAGATGAGATTTAAGCTTGGCTCCTAAGCCTTGTTTACGGCCTTTGTCCAACAACAGTTGAATATCAATCGCCACTGTTTTGGGAAAACGCTTCTGTTTTTGAGCAGTCGCTAGCCAACGAACGATAAAAAGGTGCTCTGCCATTGGAGAAGCTACAGCACCGTCCTGAATAGCGGTCTGTAATGCAACGAGAGCACAGAAAGCAAGGTGAGCAAGGTCGTGGGTGGTTTGGTCAGGAGGTGTTACCATTTATGCCACTAAACGGGTTAAAATTGATGTTAATGGTATCTAGGCTTGGTGGCAGTGGCAACCTCAAATGAGTGAGGGTAAGCTAGGCGCATCTACTGGTAGCTGTTAAGCTGGTGCTATTAGTAACTATCTGAAAATCAGACACTTAATAAAGTGTAGGTTAAAATTCAACTTTCAACTAAAGATCCTAAAAACACTATTAAAATCAAAGATAAAAATTTAAGGCGTCAGTAATGCAAACCTAAGCTCCTATACATCCTTACTGGGTAAGTAGCTTGGAATTGAGCAAAGCATGATGGATAATTTGCATAAAAATCGATCTGGGTACGCAGATGGGTACATGTATTTCCTAACCTTTATAAACACTAGTTAGAGCATAATCCAGATCAGGTGGTACGGGTATTTCTCAGCCTTCACGAAGAAGGGCACCCCGAGTCAATGCTTGCTATTATTAGAGCTGTAACGATTTAGGTCAATCAAGGCTTTTGAATAAGATAACAGGATCACAATCAAGTTATCTCACCCAGTGAAGCGCCCGCTACCAAGCTCTTCCCTATCTCAGCTTGTTGCTTCAGTAACCCGGCACAATGCGCTATGACCTGAACTTCCATTTTCATCGCTTCCATAACGGCGATCGCTTGCCCTTCCTGAACCGTTTTACCCTCCTCTACAATCCAGCTGTGAAATACACCGGAGATAGGGGCCTTGATATGGGTTTCATTATTCAGGGTCGTTGTGGATATATCCTCCCCTTTACTTGATGGCATTGATGTTAGACCACGGAACCAGTTTGCAGGTAACCCTAGTTGAACACGACGACCGTCCAGTTCAATCCAGTTACGGATTAAAGCTTCATCAGATTTTGGTATTTGACGCGGAGCAAATTCGATACGTTCCGCAAAATCGGTTTCAATCCAGCGGGTATGGACAGCAAATTGTTCCGTGAAATCGGCATCAGCCATCACTGCACGATGGAATGGCAGCACCGAAGCTACCCCCTCAATTTCAAACTCACGTAGTGCACGGCGTGCCCTGACTATCGCCTGTTCGCGGGTACTGCCGGTAACAATCAGTTTGGCCATCAATGAATCATAGCTACCTGGGATATTTGAACCCGTCCTAACGCCGCTATCAAAACGAATACCTGGACCGCTCGGCGCGCGAAACCGCGTGACTATACCAGGGGTTGGTAAATAGCCTTTCCCAGCGTCTTCAGCGTTTATGCGAAACTCAAAGGAATGGCTACTCGGCTTGGGGGTTTCCTGAATACTGAGCGGCAATCCTTCGGCAATACGGAGCTGCTCTAAGACAATATCAAATCCGGTGGTCTCTTCCGTGACCGGGTGTTCAACCTGCAGACGAGTATTCACTTCGAGGAATGATAGAGTACCGTCGCGGCTCAGCAAATACTCCACCGTTCCCGCACCTATGTAACCGGCCCGAATACAGATATCTCGCGCCGAATTATGGATTTTTAGACGCAGCTCATCACTAATAAAGGGAGCGGGAGCCTCTTCAACTAACTTCTGATTACGGCGTTGCAAAGAGCAATCACGCGTGCCGAGAACCACAACGTTACCCTGCTTATCCGCAATAACTTGTGCTTCAATATGGCGTGGGCGATCAAGATATTGTTCCACATAGCATTCCGAGCGTCCGAAAGCAGTCTGTGCTTCACGCACAGCAGAATGATAAAGCTCCTCCACTTCATCCCGCTGCCAGACAACCTTCAGGCCGCGCCCACCTCCGCCAAAAGCCGCTTTGATTGCTACCGGTAAACCATGCATCGCAACAAAATCCAATACTTCAGCAACGCCGCTTACCGGGCCAGGCGTACCCGTTACCAAAGGCGCACCAACCGCCATAGCGATTTTTCGAGCCTGTACTTTATCGCCAAGATTTTCGATCGTTTCCGGCTGAGGACCAACCCAGATAAGCCCAGCGGCCTGTACCGCACGAGCAAATTCTGCCCGCTCGGAAAGGAACCCATAACCAGGGTGTACCATGGTCGCACCGCTACGTCTGGCAATATCCAACAGTGCATCGATATTCAGATAAGTGTCTGCCGGGCTGACCCCAGGCAAAGCCCAAGCTTCGTCGGCCATGCTGACATGTAACGCTTCGGCATCTGGATCGGCATACACAGCCACAGCTTTAGCGCCGTAGTCCCAGCAGGCACGAATTATACGGACAGCGATCTCGCCACGATTGGCGATCAGGACTTTATGCGGAGAGGTAGTCACTGATGTTGTTCCTTGTTAATTCGATAAAGGGTTGAATAACATTAAACCGGATTGCCGCTCCAGGAGGGATCTGCCCGGCTAAGTCGAGATGATATTCTGCTACGGTAGCGATGACCGGATAACCACCAGTAAGGGGATGATCGCGAAGGAACAAAACTGGCTGACCGCTTGGCGGCACCTGGATTGCCCCGCAACAGGCCCCTTCACTCGGTAACTCCTGACGTTGACTGCGTACCAATGGTTGTTCCCCTGTTAGGCGCAAACCTATGCGATTGGACTGTGGTGTCACCAGCCAAGCTTGCGTAAGCAAATATTCAACAGCCTCCGAAGTGAACCAATCGGTGCGTGGGCCAAGGATAATATCCAGTGTGACAGTCTCATCAATGGCTGGCAGCTCCGTTATAGGATGTTCATCGAGTAGTACCGCTGTATCATGCTGACGAGGGCAAACCGGCAAAATATCTCCAGTGCAAAGCGGAGCAGGACCAATTTGAGCCAGCGTATCCCGCGATGCGCTGCCCAGGCTTTGTTGCACTACAAACCCATAACGCACCGCGAGATAGCTACGTAAACCACTAGGTGGTGTAGCAAAATGGATCTCGTCCCCGTCGGCCAAGTTAAGTGGGCGATAACTGTCAACGGGATAACATTTGCCGTATGAGTCATAGAGAGTTAAAGGGCAAGGAGCCCCCGTGACACTGATTACTACATCGCCGTTAGCACGTGCCTGGAACCCCCCCTGAGTGATTTCCAGGCATGGAGAATTAATTGGGTTTCCTACAATACGGTTGGCCGTGTGTAACGCTCTTGTATCTGTCGCCCCAGATCTTGACAATCCCATTGATGATTTGCCAACGCGTCCCGCATCCTGCCATAAGGTTTGCAGACCAGTAGCAAGCACTGTAAGCGTTGGGCCTTCCACAATGGACTGAACATTCGGGACAGTTTGTACAGGTAAGAAAACTGTTTTTCCTCCAGAGTTATTACTCACAAACTGCACCTGCATGCCGGGTAGCAACAACGCGGGTTGTTGGCGTGCCATGTCCCACATTTTTAACAGCGTTTGGCCGATAAGTTGCCAGCCTCCAGGACTGGCCCGCGGATAGATGCCGCTGAACTCCCCTGCCAGAGCGACAGAACTGGCAGGTATACGAGTACGTGGGATACGGCGGCGAGGTATTTGCCATCCTCCAGAATCTGAGACCATATAGGCAAAGCCTGGTGCAAATCCAGTAAATGCCACACGCCAAGTCGCTTCCTGATGTCGGCAGATCACCTCTCTGATGCTGATACCCATTTCTTCGGCAACAAAGGGGAGATCCTCACCATTATAATGAACCGGGATCACCATAAGTTGGGAGCTATGCGAATTACCTGGCGTCAGTGGTCGGCTGGCGATCCGTTTGGACAGCTTGAACATACTGGTTTGTTCAGGATGAAAACAAATCAGCAATGTGCGCGCTGCTGGAATAATTTCCTCAATACCAGGCTCAGGAAGTGTCGTGAGAGACTCGAACAGCGCCAAGGTATCGTCAAGAGACACGAGCTCTACTAAAAAACTGCTTAAGTTTACCGTTAAAAATCTCATTCTTCCCCCAGAGCAAACGCATCAGGTGTATCGAAAGCGGTCATATGATCGTTCGCCAAATCAAGCAGGTCCGTCCGGGTAGGAAACAGGCTTACCTGATACCAATTGCACAAGGTTTCAGGAAATTGTGCTGGCGAACACAAGTGAAAACGGCAGAATCGCTTCGGCGCCACTAACCCGTTTTGGTATTGAGGCATCACGAACCATGACTTACCTATCGAAGGTAAAAACAAATCAATATCTTGTATTTTTTAAACAATGTTAAGGAAATCGAAAATCGCGCTAACGGATTGCACACCCATGTACCAGGTGAACGCACAAGTTATTAGTCCTGCCCACAATAACCAGCGCGGATAGCGGTAACCCTTCATCAAATCAGCACGTTTCCAGCCCACATAAATAAATAGGGTCATACCGAGAGGAAGAATTAACCCATTGAAACCGCCAGCAAAGACCAGTAACCCAGCAGGCGCAGTGCCAAGCATCAGAAAAATAGCCAACGAAATGGCAATGAAAATCACTGTGGCCATATTCCGCTGACGTTCAGTCATTTGCTTGTGAAATACCGTCATGAAGGTAACCGAAGTGTAAGCGGCACCAATCACGCTGGTGATCGCTGCTCCCCAGAAAATAAAACCAAAAATGCGGACGCCGAAGGAACCTACTGCGTACTCAAAAGCCTGCGAAGCAGGGTTAGACTCTTGGCTTGAAAGATCCAATACCACACCGCTAGACATCGCACCCAGTACCGCAAGGAAAAGGATATAACGCATCAAGCCAACCACCAGTATCCCTTTGGTCGCGCCAGAGGAAACGGCCTTAATATTTTCCACGCCCCCCATGCCTTTATCCAACAGTCGATGCGCGCCCGCATAAGAAATATACCCACCAACCGTACCACCGACGATAGTGGTGATCATGGCGAAATTAATCTCATCGGGCAGTATGCTTTGGCGAAGCGCCTCACCAACCGGGGGATGAGAGACAAAAGCTACGTACAGTGTCAGAGCGATCATGGCTAACCCAAGAACAATCATCAGACGATCCATGGCAGTACTGACACTTCGTGAAGAGAAAATATAAACGGCCAACAGCGCACTAAGTCCTCCACCCCATTTTGGGGAGAGGCCAAACATGGCGTTTAGTCCCAGCCCTGCACCGGCAATATTCCCGACGTTAAACACCAGCCCCCCCAAAATTACCAACACGGCCAATAGGTAACCACTACCTGGTAGGGCTTCGTTGGCAATATCCGAAGCTCGCATCTGCGTTACCGTCACCATACGCCAGATATTCTGCTGGACTACAAAGTCGATAATGATCGAAGCCAAAATACCGAAGGCAAATGATGCGCCCATGACAGCGGTAAAAGCCGCTGTCTGGGTGATAAAACCAGGACCAATGGCCGAGGTTGCCATTAAAAAAACTGCCGCAATCAACGATGAGCGTCGTTTCTTAGCAAAGGATTTAATTTCGATTTCTTGTTCTGCCATCTGAACTCACTCCGGTTTTTATTTAGACTGGTGTCACCGCAGTCCCCAAAATCTGTCATCCACGCTGAGAGCAAAGCGGCCTTATGTTCAAGTTCAAAAACACAGACACAAGCTTTTGGGGGCTGATCCGCGGAGCTAAGGCATTTGAGAGACACAGCATGTAGCCAGCGAATCATTGGTTAATGCATTTTGTTAATCATTTATTTAATTATTGTTGAACAATAATCTATGCATTGTTAATCAATTAGGCAAGCCCAATCAGGCGGCAGGGAATTAAAAATTGATGTTGATCACTTTTTGTCATTTCTTATCTCACAGAAATGGATAACTCTCGTTCAAAAAAACAATCAAAATAAGCAATAACCCATTGAATTAAATAAATTAATATGCAAAAATCGCCGTTCATATAATCACAGTGTCGTGTAAAACTTCATGAAAAAAGATGCCCCCCCGCAGTTGCTGAACGAGAAAATGGCAGAAACCATCCGCCAAAAAATCATCGCGGGTGAGCTGACACCAGGTATTCGGTTATCTGAAACTTCTCTCAGTGAACAACTCAATATTTCACGCAATACATTGCGTGAAGTGTTTCGCCTGTTAACTCAGGAAAGATTGTTACATTACGAACCCAATCGTGGCGTTTGTGTCGCCGTGCCGGATATGGCTGCTATTCGTGATATCTATCGCATTCGCCGTTTGATTGAGTGTGATGCCCTGATACACGCATACCCTTTTCATCCATCAGTAACGCAAATGGAAAAAACTCTTGAGGAAGCCCGAGAATACAGCCATGCCCGTGACTGGCGAAACGTCGGCACAGCCAATATGAAATTCCATATTGCGATTGTTGAACTTGCCGATAGCGAGCGGCTTACACGGCTGTATTGCAATATTTCTGCCGAGTTGCGTCTGGCATTCAGCTATCTTAACGATTTAGAATTATTCTACGCGCCCTACGTTGAGAAAAATGCCCATATTCTGACTTTACTGAAAGAAGGGCAAAATGAAAAAGCCGCCAAGGCGATGGCAGAATATATCGAGCTTTCTGAGCGAACAGTACTCGCTGCATGGGCACGCCAAAAACAGTCCACGTGAGTTCAAACTGCATGGTTTTCAAACAGTTTATTATTATCAAAACACTGCCAACTGAGTGACGGCTTGTATTTTAGACTATGTCCCTTGGCTACATTCTCATTTCCCGCATTAAACACTATATAATGCCATAAAAAACCATCTACATTCAATTCCTGAATTACCATATAAGCCTGAATTAATTTAAATATTTCCGAGTAATGCGGGTATTGATTGAGCACCACAAAAAACAATTAGCACTCTAATTATTTTTTAATTAACTTAATTTTTTATTTATTTATTTGTTTTATTCTTTTTTTTCAGCAATAGTTATGCCCAGACACAACCAAAGTACATATTTTTATCCATTATTTTTTGAATATTTCTATCAAAAAAAATAGTAAGAGTAGTTTGCAAGAAAAATGTATCACACTCTACCTCTGCAACCTTTAGAATGCAGATATAATGCGGCTTGAAGGTTAAAGGGGAAGAAATATCATAACCTTTCTCAAGGAGAGTTGCATGAAGCGCTTTTGTCATAATTCAATGATTTTCGTGAGATATATGTTTTACTCATCTCTCATTTCTATTGCATGGCAACAAAGTTCATTAGCACAAGGTCAGGCTCCTGTGCCTCAAGTGGCTGAGTACGGATATAAAATACTGAATCGTGTAAACGCTCAAAATGATGGAAAACTTAGAAGAGTCTTAGCCTCACAATACGTTAATGAGAGCGGCGTCACACAAATATACTTACGCGTTCTTAGACAACAACCTGATAATAATTGGATTTCTTTTTTAGAAAAATATGAATTAAACAGTAGTGGCGGGGTTGTTTTTTTGCAAGAGTCGCAAATAAACGATTATAGAGAAATATTTCCGCCTGAAAAAGACCCTATCAAAGGCATGGCCGTAGTCGGTAACGAGGTAATAGTACTAGTAGGTTCTAAAATTAATGACATTGTTCGGCAAAAACTCGTATTTTATAACAAAAATACGCTCAGTTTTATTAGAGAATCTGCTCCGTTATTATCTAATGGAATGGCTTTATCTCCAAACCCGGATACGGCCTCTAGTTATCCATTAGTGATGAGTGACTTTAATGGTAATGGTATTCGCTTGATGAGGCTTGATGGCATACAACAAACGACACCAAGTACCGTTGTTGTTTATAGAGGCGTCGGAACGCCAGAGACAAAAGCAGGAAAATTTAGCGCAATACAGATTGTTCCCCAAGGGGGGGATAGGTACAAAGCTTATGGACAGGTCTGGCAATCAGACATGGTTTTAGCATGGGAATGGTCTAAAACCAATGAAGCACAGATTTACAGAGTCACTGACTTTGCAAACTTCGCTGGTTTCCATCTTGAGGATCTTTATCAATATGATAAGCCAATAGTGAAATCAGATGGTTTTCTGGGGACGTTATCGTATGACGCGAACACCAATAACTTCTGGATAACGGATGAAAGATTTCTGAGTTTGCATGGGGTTAGTATTACCCCACTCTCTAAAAAATAATCATTGAAGTCATTCATTTGCTTATCGCATATATACAAACTCGGTTATTTTTAGGATGATATCTATGACTTTTTTACATACAAGTACCATAACTGCCGTACGCTTTGTTTTGTTTTCCTGCATTATAACAACCTACAGTCAGAATACGCTGGCTGCAAGTGTTCCTATTCCAAGCTTTAATTACAAAGCCCTTAATACATTTTTTCATGATAAAAATGATTACACGCAAGGTTTACAATATGTCTATGAGCTAGACCGTGAAGGAAAAGAACAGGGTTATATGTATGAAACAACTGGACGTAATGGATTCGCAAGACTGGTTAAATATAGAATAGGCAATAACAGAGATGAAATATGCGAAGCCAAGATGCCCGATGAGGCATTTGGTGAGGGCATGACAGTATTAGGAGATAAAATTTACGTACTCACTTATACAGAAAAGAAGTTATACGTCTACGGTAAAGATTGTGTAAAAATAAAAGAAATAGATTACCCTTATGAAGGCTGGGGAATAACAACGGATGGTACTGACCTTATCACTACCGATGGTTCTTCCACGGTACGTTATTTTTCCGTTAATGATGAGACAATAACGATTACAGAGAACCCCTCCAAAGCTATCAATGCAAAAATCAATGGCATTGAGGTAGGTAAACTCAATGAGCTAGAAATGATAAATGGGAAAATATATGCCAACGTCTGGAAAACAGATATGATCGTCATTATTGACCCGCGGGATAACGGTAATATTAAACGTTGGATTAATATGGCTGGCCTGCCAATGTATACCGGAGAAATCGAGAGGACAAATGAAGTTCTTAATGGTATTGCCTACGATGCAAAAGAGAACAGATTATTTGTAACAGGGAAACTCTGGCCTAATCTTTTTGAAATATGTTTATCTAACGCAACAAATCCCGCTGATCCAGAACTTTTGCCAGCGAAATGTCCAGGTCAATAGGATTTATTTGATCTGTACTCTGCCATTTTTCAATCAGCAACTGCCGGAAACTATATGCCAAAAGTCCAATAATAGTCCTAACAGTGCCTCCTTATTGCACGCGAGAACCGCTGGTGATTAGTGCGGGCAAGGCGTTAACCGTAAAGTTTAGTGGGCTAAATAAAACGGTCAACAAAGCAGCGCCGTAATATGTCCAAATGACCTCAGCCCTAAGGGTAGTATCCCTCAAGGCCGAGGTCATTGCGCACCGTGTTAAGCCATTTTTTAGCCCAAGACACCTTGAACTCACGCTCTGAGGATTATGGCGCGCATCACAGTCCCCTTTTAACATACCTCCTCTTAATTAAGCTGCTCCACACCGCTGCATTTTACGCTTCTGACGGGTGGCAGTGATGAGAAACGCCGATACGCCGTGCCCTCTTCATTCAGGGTTTGCTATCCCTGGTATTCAAGCCTTGCGCTTCCCTTGTTGTTAACTAGACTTGATTGAGAAAAACTGCATTTTCCCTATGCGTCACAACAAATGTACTGACAGTTTTTTCATCGCTTGAAAATCAAAAGAACGGCAACAAAATATTTGCTGTAATTTGGCCAAATCCTCAGGGCCATGCCTTCGAGAGGCTAAGAGAGAATGATGTGAGTACCAATTATGAAGCGTTATTCAATAACAGTTACGATCGGATCACAGCCAAAGATCACGGAGACGCTTTTTTCTCTCATTTCTACAGATTGTTTATTGAAAGCACGCAGGAACTGAAAATCCTTTCCAACGCCGAGCTTCATCAAAAGCAACAAAAAATTATCTATAAATCCTTTTTCTACATGCTCTCGGTGGCAAACACCCATATCGTTTCCGACTATCTGGAGCATGTTGCCAGAGAACAAAGTTCCGAAGGGCTGAATCTTCCAGCCTCGGTTTTTGCCTACTGGCGTAGGGCAGTATTGCAGACAGTGCGTGAACTCGATCCGCTGTGGAATGAAGAGGTGCTCACTGCATGGGCTATTTTTATGGCCCCTGGATTGGAATTCATGCGGCGTCAGGCTGAGTTGCACCATGATGCCAATAAAGGCAGGTATAATGAACGCTAATCTGTTGTTGCCTGCGCTGGATGCAGCCAATGCAGCATTGCTAATCTACGATGCGGATGAACGGTTGCGTTATTGGAATAGCAAAGTTACAGAGTATTATCCTGATTTACATGGCAGGATCAGGCAAGGTGTTACTCTGAAAGAGATGATCGATTTCATTCTCGAAACCGACCATCCCGCTTTAGACGAACAAAGAAAGTCGAAACTTGCAGAGGCTTTATTTCATCAATATCGGCAGGAAGCGCACTCTGAGGTCCGTCACCTAGCCAAACGTACATTTTACATTCAGCACCATCGGATAGCCGATGGTGGCATCATCAGTCTGCATACCGATATTACCCATTTCGCTGATATGAACAGCGCCAGACAAGTGTTAAATAACAACTTCATTCTGGCAGCAGAAACTTCACGTATCGGGATTTGGGATTGGGAATGCTCTCAGGATAAGTTGCAGGTTAATGATGCACTGTTATTGTTGTTAGGAGTTAACCGTCAAAGTGGCGAGTTTTCCTCGGCACTTTGGCAACAAGTGATCCACCCCGATGACTTATCCCTGATACTAAACTGCGTTCATGAAGCCAATAATGCAGTATTGCCGGTTTTTGCCTGTGAGGTGCGCGTTAAACACCAAAGCGGGCACGAACGATGGGTTCTAATACAAGGGCAAATCGTCAGCTTGGGAATCAAAGGGGAAGTACAGCGAGCCATCGGTACCCTACAAGACATCACCGAGCGTAAAGAGGCAGAAGCCTCATCTCAACAGGCAGTCGAACTGGCCCACGCCGCCAATCAGGCCAAAAGTGAGTTTCTGGCTAACATGAGCCACGAAATCCGCACACCAATGAACGGTATTCTAGGCATGACACAGTTGTGCCTGGAAACTAATCTTAATAAAGAACAACGTGATTACATCAATATGGTGTACTCATCAGCGCGCGCTTTATTAAAGATTATCGATGATATTCTCGATTTTTCGAAAATTGAAGCGGGTAAAATCGTCCTTGAGCTTGAAGACTTTGCTCTGCGCACCCTGATACACGAAATTACACGTCCTTTGATGCCTAAATTCTCCGAGAAAGGGCTTGAGCTGATTGTCGATATTGATCCGAACGTACCCACACTTCTACACAGTGACGCACTGCGCCTACGGCAGGTCATTACCAATTTGATTGGTAATGCCCTTAAGTTCACCCATACCGGTGAAGTCGTTTTGCGCGTTGCACCGGCCCTCTCCGCACCGGATATGCTGACGTTCAGTATTATCGATACGGGAATTGGTATCGCGGAAGATAAACAGGCAATCATCTTTGAATCTTTCAGCCAGGCAGACAGCTCAACGACTCGCAAATATGGTGGGACAGGGCTGGGATTGACCATTTCAGCCCGGTTGGTTGAAATGATGGGGGGCAAATTACAGGTTTCCAGCCAGCCTCAGCACGGTAGCCGTTTCTATTTTTCTCTGCCCATCAATGCCGATAACGGCACTTCATCTTCCCGTCCGGCGATCGCATTGCCTGACTGGTTAAAGGGAATGGATGTTTTGGTGGTGGACGACAACGAAACCAATTTACGCTTGCTGTTTGATATGTTGCGCAATACTGGGCTTAAACCCTATACGGTCAATTCAGGTAAAGCCGCTCTTGAATTATTGAACACAGGCCAGCGTTTTCCGTTAATTTTACTGGATTCGCAAATGCCAGAAATGGACGGCATGGCGCTTGCGTTGGAAATCATGTCCACGCCAAGTTTACGTCAGTGCAAACTGATCATGTTAAGCTCAATGGGAAACCGAATTGATACAGGTGTTCTGCGAAAAGTCGGTGTTTCAAGTTTTTTAACCAAGCCCATTGATGGCGCAGAATTATTAGAGGCTATCATTTCAGCTTTTAACCCCGAAGACGTCCCACTTCCCAAACCCATTATTGACGCACCAGTACAAGCTCCAAGTAATGGTTTACATATTCTGATTGCCGAAGATAATCTTATAAATCAACAATTGGCGATCAACTTTGTCCGTAAACTCGGCCATACTTGCCAAGTGGTGGGAAATGGTAAACTGGCGCTATTAGAACTTCAGCAAAACCATTACGACGTGGTTTTAATGGATCTACAAATGCCCGAGATGGATGGTATTGAAGCCGTCCAACATCTACGCGCCGCTGAATCGCAGCAATCGTGCAAGCATCTACCGATTATTGCCATGACGGCACATGCCATGAAAGGCGACCGGGAAAGATGTCTGTCTCAGGGATTTGATGGATATATCAGTAAACCTATCCTGTTAGATAATCTGGGCAGCGAAATCCAGCGGATGATGACTAACAGTCCGCAGCCTCTTGATGAAGATATTTTTGACTATGCTCAGGCACTGGCTCAGTTAGGGGCTGATAAGACGTTGTTCGATGAATTGACAACCATTTTCCTTGAGGAACTCCCTTCCCTGCAAGCCGCGCTGAATGAGGCTATTGAAAAACAGGATATAGAAGCCATTCGGCGTAATGCACACCGACTCAAAGGGGAATGTCTCCATTTTGTGTGTCAACCATTGGAAAGTAAACTGGACCATATCGAAAAAGCAGCTGCGCTAGGGAGGATGGACGATATCTTAGAGCAATATCATGGTCTAAATGAATTATGCCAGCGGTTGCAGGCGGCACTGATAGCGCTAAAACAGCAAAGGTGACCAGCAGCATGGTGATAACGTTACCCTGTGATAGGTTGGGGCACAACCTAAGCGGTGGTCCCCCAAGTGCTTAAAAGGCCATGGCCGTAATCTCATACGCTGTTACTTGCTAAACTTTTGCTCAACGTGAGCAGGTTTCGCCCATTCACGGTTTCATAATGCACACTATCCATTACCGACTGGATAAATATTAGCCCCATTCCCCCTTCTGGCCATCCAGAGGGATTAAGCGGATCAAGAGAAAAGCCGGGGGATTTTGCCGAATTCTGTAAAATATCAGCAGGGATCGGTAAGCCCGGATCGGAAAGCGTTAATATCAGTTGTTGACCATCAAGGGTCAAATTAACAATAACATTCTGATTATCATCATAATTCACGGCATGCCTGACAATATTGGTAAATGCTTCGCTTGAAGCCAGATCAACCTGAAAAACAACGGCTGGATCCAATGAGAAAGGTGCCACAAAATCATGCAGCCCTTCACTCAGTTTCGCAAGACTCGCCAATGATGCCGGTAAACACAGCGTAGTGTTGGCACTTGCCATACGGTTTCTCCTTAATACACCGTTAGCGATATTTAGCGATTCATTATTTCAAGCGCCGCTTCGCGATCGCTACCAATCGTGAAAATGCGGTCCATTCGCGTCAGTTTGAACATGTTCTGAATATTGCTGTTAAGAGAACAAAGGGCTAAATCACCACGTTCGTTGAGCATTTTGAGCATGGAAACCAGAGCACCGAGGCAACTACTATCAATAAAATCGACCTGGCTGAAGTCCAGCAAAATACTGTTTTTTCCCTGTTGGATAAAAGATAAGATATCCTGTTTGAATATCCCCGCCACCGAGGCATCCAAGCGACGTACTAGAGGAGTAATAATTTCAACGCCGTTCTCAGACTGGATCTCAAAGTTCATGACAGCTCCTTATTTACTGTGCAACCGTTGAAAGGCTGATACGTTCAATCGCCATCAGCGAAATATCATCAGCAAAAGGTTGGGGTGATATTACCCCTGACTCCCGACTATTCTCATATTCACTACAGCACCAGGCATTAAGCGCATTTTCCACCCGCGCGAATACCCGATCCTTCGCTAGGTCACGGCATTCAATCAGCAACGCCTGCAAACGCTGCTCGCCGTAAAGTTCCTGAAGGTGATTTTCACATTCAATAATCCCATCGCTATAAAGATAGAGCCTATCTCCCATCTCAAGGGTAAAAGGAGTGTCCTGGTATTCCGCATCAGCAAACAACCCCACTGGCATTCCCCCTTCCCCAACAGAAGATAATTCACCGTTAGCGCGGATAATAAAGGGGGTCGGATGTCCTGCCTGGCAGAGAACGCCGTCACCCGTCGCAGTATGGATCACGCCATAAATCAGCGTGTAGTAGCTGACCACCTGTTCATTATCCAAACAGAAACGTTGATTTAATTCCTCAACAACTCGATGCGGCGCAACCGGCATCCGCTCACCATCCGCCGTTTGATTCAGCAACAGATGGTTGCTAATACGACCCGCAAGAAACTCCCTGGCCACCGCCAACGAAAGCATGGCTGCACTGACGCCATGGCCTGCAACGTCAACGCTAAAGAAAGCAATATGTTGCTCCCCTAAAGGAAAATAGTTCAGTGAGTCGCCCGACACATAAGCCGAAGGTAAAAACATCCAATCGAATTCAAACCCGGACAAAAACAGATTGTGGGTTGGCAAAAAACTGTGTTGCAGTTTGGCCGCGGCTTGCAGGTCGGATTCTATCTGGCGGTAAGCATAGGAGAGTTTTTCATTACGAGCCGCCAACGTGCTTTCCAATAACAATACACGCTCTGCCGCATGCAACCGTGCACGAAGCTGGCTGTGGTTAACCGGCTTTGACAAGAAATCATCGGCACCGGACTCCATCCCTGTCAGCAAATCCTCAATGGATTGTCTGGCCGTCAGTAAAATCAAGTAGATATAATGACCAAAATCGCCACTGCGTATGGCTCGACACAATGCCACGCCGTCCATAACGGGCATTTCCCAGTCACTGATAACGATATGGATAGGGTGTTGCGCCAGCTTTTGCAATGCCTGTTGGCCATCTTCCGCCTCACAGACATTAAACCCCCATTTTATCAACGCCGCCGCCATCAGATGTCGATAACTTTTTGAATCATCAACAATCAGCACGGTCACCTGCAGCGGTTCCGCTGGAGGACTTTGAGTAAGTAGCTCCATACATGATGATCCTTTACCTGAAAAGGCTGTATTCAGCTCAGCTTGATGATACCTCTGACAGAGAACGCTATTCGCCCCGCCAAGAGTATCGATTTAACGTTCGACGACCTTGCAGAAGTGGTACTTAGCCTCAACAGCTAATCCCCCAAATTTCCGATGCATACCCTTTGATTGTACGATCGCTCGAGAATCCCCCCATACCTGCAATATTTAACAGTGCCTTTTGGTGCCATTGTTGTGGTTGAGAGAAATCGGTGAGCACCTGATGCTGGGCAAGGCAATAGCTGTCAAAGTCGAGCAGATGACAATAGTGATCCCCTTCTACCAGCATGCGATAAATCGGTTGAAAGAGAGAAGTATCAAGATTGAACCTGCCCGATACCAGCGCATCCACGGTTTCTCGGATAATCGGGTTGCTGTGGTAAATTCGGTTATGGCAACCTGAAGCCCGGTTGGCGCTGATTTCAGCCGCAGTGGCCCCAAACAGGTAAAAATTCTCAGCGCCCACAGCATCACGGATCTCAATATTCGCTCCATCCATGGTGCCTATGGTCAAAGCACCATTCATGGAAAACTTCATATTACTTGTCCCCGACGCCTCCGTTCCGGCAGTCGAGATCTGTTCAGAAAGATCGGTGGCGGGAATAATATGTTCAGCCAGGGAAACTTTATAATCTTCTAGGAAGAGTACTCGCAGTTGCCCTTTGGTACGTGGATCGTTATTCACCGTTCTCGCGACTTCGTTAATCAGTTGAATGATCAGCTTGGCCATTGCATAACCTGGTGCCGCTTTTCCTGAGAACAGATGTACCTTCGGCTGTATTAACGTATTACCTGACTCCACGATCCCCAGATAGAGATGTATAACATGCAGAATATTCAGCAATTGCCGTTTGTATTCATGAATACGCTTCACTTGGCTGTCAAACATCGCAAGCGGATCGATTTTAATACCTTGGCGAGAGGAGATAAGCTGGCAAAGTGCCTGTTTATTCTGAAGCTTGATATTTTGAATTTCTTCCACGGCACCGCTATCGTTCACTAATTTCTTCAGCCGTTGCAATTTATCAAGGTCGGTCACCCAGCCAGCGCCTAACTGACGAGTGAGAAACGCTGCCAGTCTCGGGTTAGCTTGTTGTATCCAACGCCTTGGCGTGACACCATTAGTCTGATTGGTGAATTTCTCAGGCGAGATAAAATAAAAGTTTGGCACCAGTTCCTGCTTAATCAGCTCAGAGTGCAATTTAGCGACTCCGTTCACCTTATGGCTGCCAACGATAGCAAGATGTGCCATGCGAATTTTCTTTTCCCCCTGCTCTTCAAACAGCGATAATGACGTCAGCAACTCTGGTTTTTTTGGCCATTTTTTGGCCACATCGGCAAGGAACCGGTGATTGATTTCGTAGATAATTTGCAGGTGGCGCGGCAATAGTTTCTCGAACAGGGTGACTGGCCAGGTTTCGAGTGCTTCAGGCATCAGTGTGTGGTTGGTAAATGCACAGGTTCTCTGTGTAATATCCCAGGCGGTAGACCAATCCAAGCGATGTTCGTCAACCAGAATGCGCATCATCTCTACAATCGCCAGAGCAGGATGCGTATCATTTAACTGTATCGCAACCGCATCTGGCAATGCAGTAATATCGTCTGACTTCTCGGCAAATTCCTGAAAAACATCACGTAAGGTACAAGCAACTAAAAAATACTCTTGGGTCAGGCGTAATTCTTTTCCCGATTGGATCTCATCTGCCGGATACAATATTTTTGAGATATTTTCAGAGGCTATTTTTTGGCTCACTGCTCGCAAATAGTCTCCACGGTTAAAAATATGAACATCGAATGAATCAGAGGCGCTTGCGCTGTATAAGCGCAGCTTGTTAACCGTTTTTCCACCGTAGCCTGTCACAAAATAATCATGAGGTACGCCAACAATCACCTTCCAGTCCATCCACATGGGATTGTAATTGCCGTCAATATCTTTGCTTTCCTCTATATGCCCACCAATAGGGATCAACATCAATTGCGAATAATGATCAATCAGCCAAGGTGAATGGATAGAATGCCAATCGTCTGGTTGTTCAACCTGCCTGCCATTATGGATGGACTGTTTAAATAACCCGTATTCATATTTAATACCGTGCCCCGAAGCCGCAATATCCAACGTTGCCATAGAGTCAATAAAGCAGGCAGCCAAACGGCCCAAGCCCCCATTACCCAATGCAGCGTCCGGTTCCTCTGCGATAATATCCCCAAAATCAAACCCTAACTCGCTGAGCGCTTGATGAGCAGCAGGAAAAAGCCCTAAATTCATTAAGTTATTACGCAACGACTGACCCAGTAGAAACTCCATGGAGAGATAATAGAGCCGCTTCGATTTCGCTTCTTTCTGGCTACTCTTGGTAGTAAAGAAACTGTCTAACTGGAAATCTCTTACCGTTAAGGCTAGCGCATTGAAAATATCGGCATGAGTTGCATCTTTGAGCTCAAGACATAAGCTGTATCGCAGCTTGCTGATTAAATTATTTTTAATCTCTTCAACTCCGGGCATTTCAACAGGCGTTTGCTTTGTATTCATGGTAATCCCTATCTAAGCTGGATATCCGAGTCGTTATCCATGACACGTGAAGATGGGTAACAGGAAAAATTCTCTGTCAAGTGTAGACGGCTTTCAGTTTTCAAGGGTGAATTTGCGAAACATCAAGTTGAAATAATTCAGACGTATATAAGTTCGTCACATTTTGCATTACCGGGGTGTTCGCGCTGCCCGACAGAATGCAAAACCACAGAGTAAAAATCAAAAAAACGCTCGTGAACCAGACTGGCTGATCGCCTATGCTTTGCACGTTGGTCTGGAAAATGGATTTAAGCTTAAAAAATAGGCAAAAAAGGTATTTTACCTACAAAAGGCATCAGACTTTTCACCCTCATTGGATAGGGTTCGGTACAACAGAGTAACAGAATTCATGGTCAGGTAATTTTTAAAACTCCTTTCCAGTCTCCTAACCATCCAGTGATCAACATATGAATACTTGATCACCATGGACGGTGGCGGTTGAACGATACAATCCATCAGTTTCTCACGGGTAAGTATGTTGTTAGCTTTATCCTCACCCTGTAGAGAAACGATATAAACCTGAAAGATTGGCTTTATCAGATGAATACCGATAATTATCCGTTGAACACCTCTTTCATTTTTCTGTTGGCACACACTGACAGCATAGTGTCCACTTCACCATAGCTATGCCGTTGATAATTTTAGTTTTTTTATAAAACCATTATTATGTACTTAAAAACTGTGCAAATACTTGCCTCTGTGGTTTGAGGCTGCGAATTCTCACAGTTCAAGGCATAGCGTAAAGTGGACCACTATTGTGAAAAGTGATTTAGACTTTTACCAAGGATAACCAGCCTGTGCTTTGATGTCTTCAATAGATGTCAGACAGATCCACATACAGTATTGGGGGATACGGTTACGATCAAGCGTGTCGGGGTCGATACCGTCATATTTACCCTCGAAGTAACGGTACTTGGAAAAATCATTGTCGACTTGGGATGCATGAATATGTAGCGTTAGAGTATCGATAACATTATCGTTGAAGCTTTCCATATCTAAAATGCGCTCGCGACTGTTTCTCAGATAGTCTTCCCAACGTTCGTTGGCAGTAATTTCAGCAGCATACATCGATAACACACCACGGTACCATCCTGGCCAAGTCCCCCAGTTTGTTTTATCGGTTCCAAACTCCTCAACTAACTGTTGACACCAATACATCTGGCGTTGCAGGAATGGAATCATTAATTCAGTACTTAGGATTACTGAGTGACCACACCCAAAGCGGTGCCTATGTTCAACGCCATGTCGGTGGCAAAAATCGAGCATTTTTTCACGGAACTCTGCCAAGAAATAGTAATTACCTCGGCCATATACCGGAAAATTCGGCTTAAAGTTTGCCATATTAGGGGTTAGGAAAACATCGGCATCTGTGCGTAGCAACCATTGATACTGTTTCAGTATCGGATCAATGTGTGGGCCTATGAGACAAGCAATGGAATTGATAAAATTATAACCATGAAACTGGGGAGAGCCTTGTGAAAATGGCTCCTGAGGGATCAAGATAATACCGGGTTCTTTCGGCAGTTGCTCACTCAGTGCAGGATGATGAACCACAATCAGGTCTGATGTTGCCCAACAACCACTATAAATCCAGCTTTTATAAATCCAGTCAAATTCTTTTAGCATCCTCTGCGAGTTGTCAATATACATCATGATGCCTAAATTTTTATCCTGCATGGTCATTGCTGACTTTCCTCATTTGCATTCGTCGCCTTTCCGTATAACAATATTTTTATCAGATACTTACTGAAGTATATTTCAGATAGGTGAACCAATTATTTAATAATTAATCGAATTTTGTTTTTTCCTACTAAGGCACCTGACTTAGCGAAAATTTGGTGGATTTTTTAAGCTACCAGAAGATAAAACATGTCTGCCGAAGATACCACTTCTTCTTCCGAATACTTAATTTGCTCTTTACATAGCATATTAACCACTTCGCCCCGGTCAATACCGTTTAGGCTTGCCGAAAAGAAGTTGAATCTCCGGATCAGGCGTATTCGCCACTTGACATTTCGGTGTGTAGATTTTCATCAAGACAACACTATTTTTAGTGACGAGATCTCGTATCGACCCTAGTGACAAAACGCCTTGCGGAAGAAACGCAAGGCGGCTGAGGTATCCCGTTTGGTCGCCAACTGCAATCATGTTACGGTCTATGCCGAGTTCAGGATCACTCCCACTCAATCGTCGCGGGTGGTTTACCGCTGATATCATAAACGACGCGGGAAATGCCATTCACTTCGTTGATGATACGATTAGAGACGCGGCCTAGGAAATCGTAAGGCAGGTGTGCCCAGTGAGCGGTCATAAAATCGATGGTTTCTACTGCACGCAGTGAAACCACCCAATCGTATTTACGGCCATCGCCCATCACGCCAACAGAACGCACCGGCAGGAACACGGTGAAAGCCTGACTCACCTTGTTGTAAAGATCGGCTTTGTGCAATTCTTCGATGAAGATCGCGTCGGCACGGCGCAGCAGATCGCAGTACTCTTTTTTCACTTCGCCCAATACGCGTACGCCCAGACCCGGCCCTGGGAAAGGGTGACGGTAGAGCATGTCATATGGCAGGCCCAGTTCCAGACCAATCTTGCGCACTTCATCTTTGAACAGCTCTTTCAGCGGTTCAACCAGACCCAGTTTCATCTCTTTCGGCAAACCGCCCACGTTATGGTGTGATTTGATCACATGCGCCTTACCGGTAGCAGAAGCGGCCGACTCAATCACATCCGGGTAGATTGTCCCCTGTGCCAACCATTTCACTTCGCTTTGCTTGCACGCTTCTTCGTCAAACACTTCGACAAATACGCGGCCAATGATCTTGCGTTTAGCTTCAGGTTCATCAACCCCAGCCAAGGCGCTCAAAAAACGATTCTCTGCCGCAACGTGAACAATGTTCAGGCCGAAATGATCGCCAAACATTGCTAGTACCTGGTCGGCTTCGTTAAGGCGTAGCAGACCGTTATCCACAAACACACAGGTCAGACGCTTACCGATGGCACGGTGCAACAGCATAGCGGTAACAGAAGAATCTACACCGCCAGACAAACCGAGGATCACGTGATCCTCGCCAACCTGTTCACGAATGCGCTGAACAGCGTCTTCGATGATGGTAGCTGGCGTCCATAACGCTTCACAACCACAGATATCCAGGACAAAACGTTCTAAGAGACGCTGCCCCTGGCGGGTGTGCGTAACTTCTGGGTGAAACTGCACACCGTAAAAACGTTTTTCTTCGTTGGCCATAATGGCAAACGGGCAAGTATCGGTGCTGGCAATGGTCACAAAGTCAGATGGAATAGCAGTGACTTTATCACCGTGGCTCATCCATACGTCCAATACAGGTTTTCCTGCCGAACCGATAGCGTCTTCAATATCACGGGTCAGCGCACTTTGTGTGATGAGTTCTACCTGCGCATAACCAAATTCACGCTCATTGGAACCCTGCACGTGGCCACCCAGTTGCACCGCCATGGTCTGCATGCCGTAGCAGATACCAAACACTGGCACACCGGCGGTAAACACATATTCGGGTGCCCGTGGGCTGTTTAGCTCAGTGGTACTTTCCGGACTGCCGGAAAGGATGATGCCGCTAGGATTGAATTCGCGGATCTGCTCTTCGCTGACGTCCCAGGCCCAAAGTTCACAGTAAACACCGATCTCACGCACACGGCGGGCAATCAGTTGGGTATATTGCGAACCGAAATCCAAGATAAGGATACGATGTTTATGAATATTTTTTGTCATGTGGGGCAAATTCCAGCAACAGATAAAAAGAGCAAAAAAGATTTTTGGGACAAGAATACGTTCTCTTATCCCATGTTCCCCTCAGGGGAGCAGAGCATTAACCCATGCGGTAATTAGGTGATTCTTTAGTAATGGTCACATCATGCACGTGGCTTTCCTGAATACCGGCACTGCTAATGCGAACAAACTCAGCCTTGGTACGCAACTCATCGATGGTAGCGCAACCGGTCAAGCCCATACAGGAGCGCAGGCCACCCATCTGCTGGTGTACGATCGCTTTCAACATGCCTTTGTAAGCCACTCGGCCTTCGATACCTTCAGGTACCAATTTATCAGCGGCATTATCGGTCTGGAAGTAACGATCGGAGGAACCTTTGGACATCGCGCCCAGAGAACCCATACCGCGATAAGACTTGAATGAGCGGCCTTGATACAGTTCGATTTCACCTGGGGACTCTTCTGTACCTGCCAGCATGGAGCCGACCATCACGCAGGAAGCTCCGGCAGCAATGGCTTTAGCGATATCGCCAGAAAAGCGGATACCACCGTCAGCAATGACCGGAATACCGGTTCCTTCCAGCGCTTCCACTGCATCAGCAATCGCGGTGATTTGGGGAACACCCACGCCAGTCACGATACGTGTAGTACAGATAGAACCCGGGCCGATCCCCACTTTTACCGCGCTAACACCGGCTTCCATCAGAGCTTTAGCTCCGGCGGAGGTGGCAACATTACCACCAACGATTTGCAAATCGGGGTACTTGGCGCGGGTTTCGCGGATGCGTTGCAGCACACCTTCGGAATGGCCGTGGGAAGAGTCGATCAGTAGGACATCAACACCCGCAGCAACTAAAGCATCGATACGTTCTTCGTTACCGGCACCAGCCCCTACCGCTGCGCCTACACGTAGGCGGCCATGCTCATCTTTACAAGCGTTGGGTTTACGTTCTGCTTTCTGGAAATCTTTTACGGTGATCATACCAAGCAGGTGGAAGCTGTCGTCTACCACCAACGCTTTTTCAACACGTTTTTCGTGCATTTTCTGCAGCACGACTTCACGTGCCTCACCTTCTTTGACGGTCACTAAACGCTCTTTAGGCGTCATCACCGCAGTAACCGGTTGGTTCAGGTCGGTCACGAAGCGCACGTCACGGCCAGTAATGATCCCAACCAGTTCATTGTCTTCGGTCACCACCGGGTAACCCGCAAAACCGTTGCGCACGGTAAGTTCTTTAACTTCTGCAAGCGTAGTTGATGGCGTTACGGTCTGTGGGTCCGTAACTACGCCACTTTCATGCTTTTTCACGCGGCGAACTTCTTCCGCTTGGCGCTCAATCGGCATATTTTTATGAATAAAGCCCAATCCACCTTCCTGCGCCAGCGAAATAGCCAGACGAGATTCGGTTACGGTATCCATGGCGGCGGACAACATAGGGATATTCAGGCGGATGGTTTTGGTCAGTTGAGTACCGAGATCTGCCGTGTTAGGCAGGACAGTAGAGTGGGCTGGAACCAAGAGAACGTCGTCGAACGTCAGAGCTTCTTTAGCGATACGTAGCATGGGCAATATCTCACCAGGGTGGATGCGGAAAAGATAAAATATTGCCGCGGCATTATACAGAGCGTAATCGATTGCCTCCAGCACTTTCTCGCAAAACTTCTTGATTACCTTCAAAAGCGCTGTAGTATCGAAAAATTAAGTTGTTGTTTCGGAATTTGACCTGAGTCACATGTCACTACCTACTTCGCCGTCCATTTTTACCGTAAGCCGCCTTAACCAGACGGTTCGACAACTGTTGGAAATGGAAATGGGGCAGATCTGGCTCTCTGCCGAGATCTCTAACTTCTCTCAGCCCTCCTCAGGCCATTGGTATTTCACACTGAAAGATGACCGTGCTCAGGTGCGTTGTGCCATGTTCCGCACCACTAATCGCCGCACCACCTTTCGCCCACAAAATGGCCAACAGGTTCTGGTTCGTGCCAGTATCACGTTGTATGAACCCCGCGGTGATTACCAACTGATCGCCGAAAGCATGCAACCTGCCGGTGACGGCCTCTTACAACAGCAGTTCGAACAGCTTAAACAGCATCTTGCCGCAGAAGGGCTATTTGATCAGCAATTCAAGCAGCCGTTACCAAGCCCGGCTAGGTGCATTGGGGTCATTACTTCCTCCAGCGGTGCTGCACTGCACGATATTTTGCAGGTGTTACAACGGCGTGATCCTTCCCTGCCAATTGTGATTTACCCCACTTCCGTGCAGGGTGCAGAAGCGCCATTGCAGATTGTGAAAGCGATAGAAACCGCTAACCGCCGTGCTGAATGTGATGTACTCATCGTTGGCCGCGGTGGGGGATCGCTGGAAGACTTGTGGAGCTTTAACGACGAACGCGTCGCACGGGCAATTTTCTCCAGCCGTATTCCCATTGTCAGCGCCGTCGGCCACGAAACCGACGTTACCATTGCCGACTTTGTTGCCGATCTGCGTGCGCCAACCCCTTCTGCCGCCGCTGAACTGGTGAGCCGCAATCAGTTGGAGCTGTTGCGACAGTTGCAGTCACAACAACAGCGGCTGGAAATGGTGATGGACTATTATCTGGCGCAACGCCAACAGCACTTCACCCGCCTCAATCATCGCTTACAGCAACAACATCCTCACCTACGACTGGCTCGGCAACAGACACTGTTATTAAAGTTACAGCGCCGCCTAGAAGAGAGCATGCAGCAGCAACTGCGGTTCTCATCAAGGCGAAGCGAGCGCGTTCAGCAACGTTTGGCGCAGTCACAGCCGATGAACAGAATTCACCGTTTGCAACAGCGTATTCAGCAGCAGGAATACCGCTTGCAGCAAGGGATGGAACGTCAGCTCAATGCCTATCGCCAGCGCTTTGGCGTCGCCTGTAGCCAATTGGAAGCGGTCAGCCCATTGGCGACATTAGCGCGGGGTTACAGCGTGACGCAAACGCCGCGGGGGGAATTGCTGAAAACCACCAAACAGGCACAGGTCGGGGAAATGTTAACCACCCGCCTGCAGGATGGTTGGGTAGAAAGCGAAGTGAAAAGCATCAAAGTAGCGAAAAAAACGCGCAAGAAACGTGTGGTAAAATAAGAACCTACTCAATGAATCGGACATTAAGAGTGCCTAAGGATCAGAAATGTGGTGATCTGATCCTGATTGCAGTCAGAAGTTCGATTTATTCAACAAAGCCTCTGCCTGACCGTAATCGTTTTCTCATTGGGTTTGTCGACGTTGAGCGTAGCCAACGCCGTGGTGTTGGCACCTTGTTTATCGATGGTGATCACCTTGGGTTAGCCATGATGACAAATAGCTTTGCGAATTACTCATCGGTGAAGCGTGGAATGGTCGACGACAATACCGCGTTCGGCCATTATCTCTTCCAGATTACGCAAGCTCAGTGAGTAAGCCAGATACCAGCGAACACATAGCGCGATAACATAGATAGGGTAACGTGGGCGACTAAAGGCATTTCGGATCAAAGGCATGAGTAAGTAACACCATAAAAATACGGCATGTTACCCGACGATGCCTTAATACGACACAACTGCTATATAAACCTGCCAGGCGTCATGGTTGTCATCCGATTGCCTATCCTATCCAGCATCAAACCGACGTTGCTCTTCAGCTATAGCATGCTGAGCTTGGAACCCCGGGTAATGACCTTGTTCCAATTCGCCGGTGGCGGGCAAAGTCCCGCCTGTACCAGGCGCACATCCTGAACCCCAATGAATCGCCTATCTTCAGCAAACATCGATGACGCTATCACCGGAACCGAACCATTGTTTGTCGTTGTTAGCGCCAATGATATCACTTAGCTTTATATTCCCTAACAACGCGTTAATGCGACAGAATCAGTATTTACCCTTTAAATATCTTGGAAGCGTTATAAACTCCCTTCGATACAGAATTTCCTGCCTTATTTAAGGCGGAACTCATAGTTTTACCAATGTCTGAGCTTGAAGGTTGAAACATTTTGGTATTTCCACCTGAACCGTCCAGTGCTCGGGTAGCACCTCCCCTAATCTCATCGGTGTATTTTCCAGTATAACCGGTAACCGGTTTACCAAGTTTGTTGGCTAATTGTTGAGCTTGGGATGCTGGACCTCCGACTGCGCTATAACAACTCTGTAAGGTGACTCGGTTAACATGGCCGCCATTTTTATTAACAACGTCTTGAACTTGTTTTGTCAGTGATGAACCGGATGCCAGTTTGTCAGTTTGGGTAGCAAAAGGCATACCGTGCGTTTTTACCGTCATATTTTTAGTCCGCTGATCAAATGCATAGCTTGCTGCCCCGATATTTCCTGAGCTTATGCCTGACGATCTACCCGGTTCATTCATCAACCCTAAGGGATCAACCCATACAGTGGGATTAGGCGCATAGTGATAAGGGTTTTCGCCGCCAACTAAGCCGAGGGGATCAGGAGTAATAAAGCGTCCAATATCTGGATCATAGTAACGATATCGGTTGTAATGTAATCCACTCTCTTCATCGTGATATTGTCCCTGGAAACGCAGCGGTTGAGGCAGTGACACGCTAGGGTTCTTCTGCCATGGTAATTCCTGCTGCTGCATTTTTCCCCATGCTTTGTAGCATGCTCTCCAAATTATTTGACCATCTTGCGTCGTCATTTCCCGCGGGGTACCGATTTGGTCGTTATGATAATAGTAAATTTTTTTCGCCATTTTGGGGTGTGTTACAATTTGTGCCAGCGGTATGAAGCTGTCTTTTTCATACAAATATGTGATAGTTTGATCCGCGCTACTCTCATTCACCAAATGATCGTTATCCCATAAAAATATAAACAGATTATCTTGATTTTTCTTGTAAATCCGTCTTCCTAATGCATCATAACCGTATTCTGTTGTACGGTTATGATTTCCGTCCTCAATTACCTCGATGCGTTCAAGTTGATGCTCAGGATTATAATATAAGTAAACATACTTCCCGCCATCTGTAATTTTTTCACTAAGGTTTCCGAAACAATCATAAATATAATGATTGTTTTGATAGCGAATGAGGTGGTTATTTTCCAGTTTTTGATTATCAAATTTAGCACTAGAATCAATCAGATTATGCGTGGGATCGAATGCAAAGCTTTCTTCGCCACATTTAGTTAATCTGCCTAACAAGTCATATTGGTAGAGTGTTTCTCCTCCGTACATGTCGGACATTATTTTTAAATTTCCTGCTTTATCGTACTGATAGCGCCGCAATATGCTCGGGGATATAAAATCTGTGTCGCCGATGTTAGCTACAGCGTGCTGACTAATTAGTTGTCCTGTCGGACTGTAACGAAAATGGCTCGTCAGCTTTCCTTGGGTACGATTGATTTCACGGTGCATGTTATCCCGCTCAATTTCACACATTATCTCCCCATCGACGTTAATTTGAAGCAAATGGCCGGGCCCATAATAGAGATAATCTAATTGTGTCCCGTCGGGCAGCAGAGTTCGACTGCGTTGGCCATTATCATCATACTCATGCTGTATAGTTTGACTTTGCCCCATGACTTCACAGGTTTCCGATACTAATTGCCCCAATGTATTGTAGTGGCGCTTGATAATGCTGTGGGCATTTTGAGCTCGTGTCAGTAGCCCAGCGGCGTTATATTCGAAATAGTTATGAACCTTGGAATTTAGGGCTTCATTCCAGATGATTTTCTCAACAACACGCCCCAATGCATCATATCGCAGGGTTGTAAGTATCCCTTTCTCTTGTTTTCCTGGTACTGGCAAACCAAGTTCTTTTTTTTCAATCAATTGCCCATTAGCGTTATAACGGTAGCGGATAACCGCGTTATCAAAGGTTTTTTCACAAATAATGTTATCATTTTCATCATAGTTAATACGATATTCAGACCCGTTTTCGTTGATTAACTTAACCAATCGGCGAGCGAGATCGTATTGATAATGAAAGCTTTCACCACTAGCATTAATACGTTTAAGCGGTAGTCCATCAATATCCAATTGCCAGGCAGTCTGTGCACCCAATGCATCCCGTCGTCCTATTAGACGACCCAATGAGTCATAGGTGCAATACTCTTTCGAACCATCAGCAAATAAACTCGTGAGCCGTTTTCCCTGAAGATTATGGGTAAAATCCGCCAATGTGCCATCTGGGGAGGTAATAGTAGCGATACACGCTCTGGCGTCATAAGTCAGGTGTGTCGTATTGCCGGAACAATCGGTCCAAGAAGTCAGCAGCCCTGCAGAGTTATAGCTCATCTGACGTAATAAACCCTGACTACTTTTTATTGCCGTAGCTAATCCCCGGTGCTCATAAATATATTTCGTGCGCTGCCCTTGTGGGTTAATAATACTTTTCGAGTTGTTTTCTGGGTGATACTCATAATAAGTAGTATGGCCCATCACATCGGTTATGGTCGTGAGTTGTTGTTGAGAATTGTAGCAGAAGGTTGTACGGTGACCAGCAGTGTCGGTAAAGGTAGTTACTTTGCCGTATTGATTATAAGTATAGTGTGTCTGCTGCCCACCGGGTGTAATAAAAGTAACGGGGCGGTTGAGATTATCCAGCTTTGCTTGGGTAACATGCCCCTGAGCATCGACAAAACCGGTGAATGTCTGATCGGCATTGTACTGATAGCACGTAACACGTTGTAGGGGGTCAGTAACTCTTGTTTCCCCATCACGATAATCGAACAGCCAGACTTGTCCCAAATTAGTGGTATGCCGAACGACCTTGCCTTTAAGGGTATAGACATCATATTCGTAACGGGCAACCAGACCACCAGGCTGGCTATGTTCGGTAAGCATGTGATTAAAATATGAAAAATTGCGTCTAATCTGCCCTCGTTCATCATAAACCCCGATTAGATCGCCTTCGGCTGAATACTGATAACTTACCAATGTTTCTGGTTGTGATTTATTATTCTTTTCTGCCGGGTTCACCCTGTCACTTAATAAAACGACGCTTTGCAGGCGATGCGTTTTGTTGCCATCAGACAGTTGAAGCGTGATAAACCGCAGCTCTAGCCAGCGATCTGCGGCATCCTGAATTATCACTGGCAATCCGACATCGTTATAGAATAACCGAATAAGGTTGCCATTGGTGTCCTGTATGGCAATCAGAGGAAGGTATGGTGCTCTATTTCCCTGTGGGTCGTCTTCTCCTAAGTCAAGTGGAGAAAATAGATATTGTAGTTGGCGGTCTGACGTTGTGACACAATAGCAGCCATTCTCTTCCCGTGCAAAAAAGAATTGCTCATGGCGGTCGAATCGATTTTGCCCTATGTCAAGATGAGGTAATTTAATTTTTCTCCCCTGCTCATTCACTAAAACTATGTCATTATCCTTGCGTAGTAAACGCATTGAGAAGGGTAACGACCAACCTTGCCCGAACCAGCCATTACCGATTTGGTCAGAATAGTAACTACGCTGCCAGAAAAGTGGTAAGGCGGCCGGTAAAAAAAAATCAAGTTCGGTTTCACCCGCCATAAACTTGATGCCCAACACCGGGTTGACCGGGTTGCCAGCTCTCGGACAGTCCTTGCGGTTACCGGGTTTTCCCTTCTTGTTATCCTTGACCTGAAAGCCCTCATCTGTTCTGCTGGTTTTACTCTTAGTATTTCTTTCCGTTTTTCTCACTGCCTTTGCAACAAACTTTTCCTCTTTTACAACAAACTTTTCCTCTTTTACGAATGTCTTGATCCCTGCTTTAATCCCTTTATAGCCATACTTAACACCTTTTGTTATCTCTGCCGCACCTGGAAACCAATCCACCAGTGCGGAAAGATACGACAAGGTAGCCTCACCATAGCGACCCTCTCCATAATAAAGTGAACCGTTGAAAATGTCGGCGACAGAGCCTGCAACAGGAATAAGAGAAGCGAGATCCAACCCTGTATGTATAGGGTCTGTCACTTCCTCTGGCGTTGGAATTTTAGAGAGTTGTGCCTGTATCTCTGCTTGACGATCCCGTGCAAGCGAGTCTTGTTCCGCTCGTGTTAATTTCGGTTTTGTACTGGGCGGTATCCTCATGATATTAGAGTACGGAACATGGAGGTCTTCTCTGCCTACAGGAGGATTAGTGTCACCGCCCGATGAGTTGGGGCTGGATTGGTTGACAAGTGTTCCTATTGTGTTTCCTTCAGCCATACTGTCAATTATTCTCTCTGAAACTGCTGTTTATGTTGAACAGGTTTTTCTCACATATCACATATTTTGCCAATTTGGTATTATTACACCGGGGGTATAACTTCATTCACCCATACTCATTTTTTCTTACCCTCTGGAATATTCTGCAGCCCACTGAAGGAGAATGTCATAATGGTCCGCTGCGATATAGTGCAACTGAATCTCCGTAACATTAAGTTCTTCTGCCAGTGTGATTCGATAAGAACACTTTGCGGGCATTCATGTCGATAATTATCGTATCAAGTATCCTATCCTTGGTAATTCCAAGCCTAAATTCTATATTGAAAAAATAAACACGGTTTCTACCGGGATCTGAATACGAATATGTTGATCTGCGATTTCACTTGCCGGTATCGCGCAATGTGTTCGCTGGTATCTGGTTTACTCACTGAGTTTGCGTAACCTGGAAGAGATAATGGCCGAACGCGGTATTGTCGTTGACCATTCCACCGGCCAGACCATTGACTTCCTGCTAACCGCCAAACAGGACGCTGCAGCTACATTGCGCTTCTTTCGCAAAGCTATTGGTCATCATGGCGAACCCGAGGTGGTCACTATCGATAAACGTGGTGCCAACACCACAGCGTTGGCTGCGCTCAACGTCGACAAACCCAATGAGAAAACGATTACGGACAGGCAGAGTAAATACCTAAACAACCTGGTTGAGCAAGATCACCGAAATATTAAACGGCAGATACGCCCGATACTGGGATTCAAATCCTTTCGACGAACCCAAACAGTTAAGGGACACAGCCTAACGTTATTTTATGTTTCAGTAAAAGGATGGTGACCTATCATTGGCGGGCTGACTCAGCGAGGGTATCCACGTAGTGGACAGAGCGTGTAAGCATAGACGGCAGGTGCAGAGCTCCTCCTTGATCCCTCCCCCCGCCGTTAATTGTGGTTTCAGACAACACTACCATCTTTACGGCAATTCCCATTATATCAGCCTGACATAGACGAAAGCGTTGCATACGTAAGACGTGGTATATTCAGAGACTGCTCAATAGTAGAGTTGTGAATCAACCTAAATCACAGCCTATAGACATCCCGGCAAACGCCGTTGACCCACAATTCACGCGTCTCGCCATCGGGCAGAACAATACTCAGCGTTTGCCACGCTGGCTTAAAGTCACCCTCGGTTGTGATGCTCAACGTAATACGCTGATTGTCACTCACCGCCTCCCAGCGCAGCCACAGCGCGTTACCCTGCTGCCAATCATAGCTTTCACCGTCATCTTCAAACAATAACCCTGAAGAGCGCCCAGCCCCCTTGGTGGGGAACAGCCGTAACTGGCGGCTATCATCTGCGGCGTTATCCACATGCCCTAAACGTTGTGACAGCGGCACGCCAGCTCCGGCGCGAACCAGCAGTGGTAAGCGTTCCAGTGGCGCATCAAGAACAATGCTCTGACCACCACTGTACCATTGGCCACTATAGAAGCAGTACCAACCGTCACCGTTATCGGGTAGATAAACCTCACGCTGGCGCTGTCCCTGCTCTACCACACTGGCCACCAGCAGATCGCGGCCAATCAGGAAATCATCGCACTCGCGCAGAGTACGCTTGTCGTGTTCATGATCGAGGAACGTTGGCCGCAGCATTGGCTCATCGTCGGCACTGGCTTGCCATAACAGCGTATAAAAATAAGGCATTAGGCTGTAACGCAGATTGATCGCTTCGCGGACCATTGGTGTTGCTGATGGATACATCCAGGGTTCGTTAACGGTCGCATCATCATTCCACGAGTGGATGGTAAAACGAGGGTGCATTACCCCGTTTTGTACCCAGCGTACGAATAGTTCCGCATCCGGTTTATCGCCGGAGAATCCACCTACGTCATGCCCGACGTTATATAATCCAGATAAGCTCATCCCCAACCCCATACGGGTGTTGTAACGCAGGGTTTGCCAGTTGGTACGGTTATCGCCGCTCCAGGTCTGCACATAGCGCTGCATACCGGCACAGCCTGAACGAGAGATCAGATAAGGCCGCAAGTGCGGTGCGAAACGTTGCTGCGCCTCAAGGGAAGCACGCATCATGAGTAACGGCATAACCGGGCGAATATGTTTGATGGCAATCGGTTTGCCGAAACCGTAGCAGCGTGCCTCACCGTCCCATACTTCGTATTCGTTGTTGTCGTTCCAGGTTGAATCAATCCCCATTTCAAGCAATTGTTCAGTCACCCCCTGCTGCCACCAACGCACCGTTTCCGGATTGGTAAAGTCGAGGTGTGAACCTTCGTCATCCCAGAAACTGGAACGCTCAGGACTATCACTTTCTGAATCACGGATAAACAAGCCCTGTTCAGCCACCTGCTGATACTGTGGGTGATCCTGCAATAGGCAGGGTTTGATATTCGCCGCCAGTTTCAGTCCGGCATCGTGGAACGCCTTGCTCAATTGTTTCGGCTGCGGCACCTTGTCGTAGTTCCAGTTAAAAACGTAACGCTTGTTAGCAATCGAGGTATAACCGGAAGAGAGCTGGAACGAATCACACGGGATAGCGTGTTCACGGCAAAGCTGAATAAACTTTTGCAGTTGCTGTTGCGCATCCGGTGCATCGGTATAGTGCATGGTGGAACCGCTATAACCCAGGCTCCATTTGGGCCCAAAATGCGTTTTACCGGTCAGGCGCACAAACGCTTTAGTCACATCGAGTACACGTGGGCCAAGGAACAGGTAATAATCCAGGTCGCCCGCTTCGGCCTGATAACGGCGGTAAGCCAAATGGTAGTTGTCGATCTCATTACCCAGATCCAGCCAACAGCTACTCAGGTTGTCGTAGAATACCCCGAAGCTGACGTCTTCACGGTGCGTGATAGTGAACGGAATATGTTTATACAGCGGGTCGGTGCTCGCGGCGTTATACCCCATAGCATCGAGATTACGCATCTCAAAGCGGCGACCAGAACGTTCCAGATCGCCGGTTTTCTCACCCAGCCCGTAGTAACGCTCACCGTTGAATCGACGCTGGTAGTGCGCCACACCGTCGCCATGCGCATTAAGCAAGTAAGCGCTGGTTGGACGGTCCGCCGCCAACGGCAACCATTCTCCCGCAGGGTTACAATATTCCCACTCCAGCCACAGCGGTTGGTGTATGGTCACCCGCAGCTGCGCAGTTGCCACCGTCATGGTTTCACCCTGCTGTTGCAGGTGGTAACCCGGTAAGCCGAAACCAGCCACACTGAGACGTTCACGCCCTTCCCATGGCACATCCTCCTGCGGAGCGATACTCCAGGTTCGGTCCAGAGCTAACTCACCATTGCGCTTAATCAGCACGCGGAACAGATTGTTTTCCAGGACATACAGGCAGAACAGGTGGCGCTCATCCACCAGCAGTTCTACACGATCGGCGTACTCCCCCGCCAATGTCCAGTTTTTTAACGTTTTCATATGCATCCAACTTAAACAGAAGGTGATGGTTTTTTGCCGCGTTCCGCGATCAAACCAATCAGGAACAGAGCACCAATCAGATCAAAGAAACCCATAGCGACGAAAAGTGGATTGAAGCCGATGGTGTCAGAGACAGCACCAATCAATAGCGTAAACAGAAAGCTGGCGATCCAGGCACTGGAGCCACGCATACCGTTCACCGTTGCCATTTGGTTCTTATCGAAAGATTCCACTACCAGCGCGCTCAACATACAGGAGATCACCTGATGACCAAAACCACCAACGGAAATCAGCGCAATGGCAATGTAAGGGTCTTTAGTGATCGCCACAAATGCCAGTGATACCATCATGAAAGCCCCTGTTACCGAGCTGGCCACCACCGAATTAACACGGGAGCAGCCAAACCATTTGCGATACAGGGTAGTGAGATAGCCACTGGCAACACTACCGATGTCTGCTGCCAGGAACGGCAGCCAAGCAAACATGGCGATCTGCTTGAGATCCATACCGCGCTCGGTGGCCAGATACAGCGGTACCCAGAAGCTGAAAACCGCCCAGGCCGGTTCGGCAAGAAATGCCGGGATAGCAATACCGTAAAATTTTTTGTTTTTGCACAAGATCGCTAAAGATTTGAAGAAAGGCAGTTTTGGCAGTACCGGTTCGTTATCCTCATTAATCAGATCAAATTCTTTTTGGCTCAGATTCGGGTGCTGCTGTGGTGAATGATAAAACGCCCACCACAGAACGACCCAAGCCAGCGCCAAACCACCGGAGAACAGGAAAGCCCCCTGCCAACCAAAAGAAACATGAGCAATAACAATAATTGGCGGTGCCAACATAGCGCCAATCGAGAAACCCACACCCGCCCAGCCAGCGGCAATCGGCCGCTCTTTTTTCGGGAACCAGTCAGAGATCGCCTTGGCGTTGCCGGGTGTAGCGGCCGCTTCCGCTCCCCCCATGAAAAAACGCAGGATTGCCAGTTGAAACCAGGTTCCCGCTCCGGCATGCAACATACACACTACGGCCCAAATGCTGGCACAAATCAGGAACCCCATTTTCAGACCGATAACATCGATTAACCAGCCGCAGATCGGTTGAAACACGGTATAAGCCAGTTGAAATGAGGCAACCACCCAAGAGTATTGTTCGGTGGTCATATTGAGGCTAGTTTTCAGCTCTGGAGCCAAAATACCCAGTGAGTTGCGGGTAATATAGTTGACCGTCACGCCCAACAGAAATAAAGCCAACATCCACCAGCGTAGCGATTTAAATTTACGCCGGGTGCTTTGTGCAACCGTTTGACTGATTTCTACACTCATATTTTTCTCCGTGGCGACGATGCGCCTTTTAGGTAGAGCACACTTTTAGGTTGTGTTAACAGCGTTTTGGCAACAACAGTCAAAGATGCGACGTCAATTGCTATGACAACCCTATGATTTAATATTGTTTTATTTGTATTACAGACCAGGGATTGGACTGATAAATCTATAAAATTGGTGTACCAAAGCAGCCTAACCAGCGGAATGAACAAGCGAAATGGCGATTTTTGCAAAAATTTTCACAAGCGAGTTAAAATCTCATCATTATGGCCATAGAAAGCCGTCTGTAGTGTAGATGAGCAACATGAAAATATTCTCACAGCCTAATTTGAAGGGGATCACAAAATGAACGGAAAGCTGAAAATAAAAGAAATTGCCCGCCAGACAGGGCTTTCAATCAGCACTGTTTCACGTGTACTGGCAGGCAAATCCAATACCAGTGCAAAAGCACGGCATCAGGTACTGATGTGCGCGCAGCAGAACGGTATTCTGCAAGGCATTTCTAACGGTAGACTGATGTTGAACAACGTAACAGTATTTGCTCCTCAACGTGCCTTCGACGTGCGTACCGATATCTTTTACTACAAAGTGATCCAGGGTATCGCGTTAGCACTGGCAGACCATGATGTGAGGATCCGCTATTGCGGGTTAGAAGAAATGCACAGTAATAGCGCACTGTTTCTGGAAAAAATGAATGATCCGCAAACTGAAGCGGTGCTTATCATCGGCATTGATGATGAACACATTCACACCCTCGCAGCAGACCTGAATAAACCTTGTATCCTGATTAACTGCACTGACAGCCAAATGCGGCTGGATAGTGTTTCGCCGGATCACCAGCTGATTGGAGAATACTCGGCCAACTATCTTTTCCAACAGGGCCACAGCCGTATCCTTAATTTGCAATGCCTACGGCGTAACACGATGGAACTGCGTCTGGCAGGTATCAAGCAAGCCTATGCTCGGCATAATATTCCGTTTGACGATAGCCAATATCTGGTGACGACTTCCGGTTTTGGCAGCGAAGAAGCCGAACAGGCGATTAACACTTTTATTAACGGTATTAGCGATCGTGCACAATTACCCACAGCAATCCTGGCTGGTGGCGATTATATGGCTGTTGGTGCAGTCAATGCACTGAGGAAAATGCAAATTAACGTGCCTGGGAATATTTCCGTCATGAGTACCGATGGCTTTAATCTGGCAGAGATCCACGATATCGCGCTAACCTCCGTCCATGTACCCCGTGATGAGTTAGGCGTTGAGGCTATCGCTCTCCTGCAGCGTCGGATGCTGCGCCCAAACGCACCACCGTGCAATATGTTATTACACGGGAGGCTAGTGGTGCAGGCCTCTGTCAAACGCCTCAGCCCGAATAGAGTGACCCCCGCAGTGAGCACGCACCACCACAAGCTTTATGACGCCTGATGCTTTCAGCATGGCGGGTGATAGACTTTGCCCCTGAGCTAGATGCTAACAGCATGAACAATTAAGGGAGACAATCTAACCTAAACTTCACCCGTTTTTTGGAAATCAGCCCGTGGCCATTTTGGCATAGGTAGTCCACAGCCCCACAGGCTTTCAACACCTGCAATGGCTGACCACAGTCGGGGCAGTCGGCAAACTGCCGGTAATCGCAGTTGCAGCTTTGGCAATGGTAATGGTCATTCACCCAATTCATCGGATGAGCGCACACCGGGCATAAGACGTTCATTTTTCATCCCGTTCTAAATTAGGTTCCATAAGCGTAAAAAGTAAATCCCCAATGCGGTGGTAAAAAATGAACCCACGGTGGTGATTGCAATAATATTCGCCGCCAGTGCTGAATTCCCACCCATAGCGCGTGTCATCACGTAGCTGCCCGCTGCGGTTGGCGTCGCTGAAAACATAAAAATGATCCCCAACGTAACACCATGGAAACCACACAACCATCCACCGAGCGTCATGAACGCTGGCACAAAAAACAGTTTAGCGGATGACGACAACATTGCGACGTTAGAAGAGCGGAGAAAAGTTCGCAGATCCAGGCTGGCTCCCGTGCACAATAAAGCCCAAGGTAATGAAAGACCGGAGATATAACCGCCCGTCTGTTCAATCATCTGTGGAATACCAAGCCCGGTTTGTGAATACACCAATCCGCTGAGCAGCCCCAAAATAAGCGGGTTAGTCACGATACTGCGCAGCAGCGGAAGGTGCTGTATTTTCTTACCCTCACCACTATGCAGGCTGCGTGTCAGCGTAATAACCGACAGCACATTAAACAAGAGTACCGTCACTGTCAGATACAGAGAACCTATGGCAACGCCCTCATCGCCATAGGCAGTCATTGCATAAGCCAAACCAAGTATTCCGGTATTGGCGCGAAATCCCCCCTGGACAAACACACCGCGCTCACGTGGATCTGCCACCAACCACTTGGCAGATACTTCCAACAACAGGAAGGTAACAATCGTCCCTATAGCGCCATAAATCACCAGAAAAAGATTATCGCTCAGCTGTGGATGGTTGGTAGCAATGCCGAAAAATAGCAGACAAGGTAAAGCTATATTGAATACCAGCTTGGTGGCCCCATCGATAAAAAGGTCGTCCATCAGCCGCAAATGGCGCAGCAGAATACCCAATAACATCATCAATAAATTAGGGACGGTAACGTTGAATGCAAAACTCCATGTTTCCCAGGACATTACGTTCCTTCGTGAGGTAATAAAGAGTTAATAATCGGCAAATAATAGAACGAATTAAACCGGATAAAAACAGGGCGAAGAATTATTTCTGCGCCCTGTTTTTATTATTTTGACTTTTTCAAATGGCTCATTAAACGTTTACGCTTACGCATTTGATTCGGAGTCAAGGTATTGCGCTTACCCGCAAACGGATTTTCACCTTCCTTAAACTGAATGCGGATCGGTGTACCCATCACATTAAGTGAACGACGGAAGTAATTCATCAGGTAACGTTTGTAAGAATCAGCAAGATCGCTTACCTGATTACCGTGGATCACTACAATCGGCGGATTATATCCACCAGCATGTGCATATTTCAGCTTCACGCGGCGGCCACGTACCAACGGCGGCTGATGGTCATCAGTAGCCATCTGCATAATTTTGGTAAGCATCGAGGTATTAACACGACGAGTCGCACACTCGTAGGCTTCCTGTACCGACTCGAACAAATTACCCACGCCGCTGCCATGCAGCGCGGAAATAAAGTGCACACGAGCGAAGTCGACAAAGCCCAAACGCAGATCGAGCATCTCTTTTACGTGCTCACGATCTTCCTCACTCATGCCGTCCCATTTATTGACCGCAATCACCAGTGAACGCCCACTATTGAGGATAAAACCAAGCAATGACAGATCCTGATCGGAAATACCTTCGCGTGCATCAATGACTAACAAAACAACGTTAGCGTCTTCAATCGCCTGTAACGTCTTAATGACAGAAAACTTTTCAACGGTTTCGGTCACTTTGCCACGTTTGCGCACCCCTGCAGTATCGATCAACACGTATTCACGCTCATCACGAACCATCGGAATATAGATACTGTCGCGAGTGGTACCCGGCATGTCATACACCACAACACGCTCTTCGCCAAGAATGCGGTTAGTCAGTGTAGATTTGCCTACGTTAGGGCGGCCTACAATCGCCAGTTTGATCGGCAGATCCTGTGGGTTGAAATCATCCTCAGGTTCTTCGCCTTCATCATCTTCATCGGTTTCGCCATTCTGCTCTGCCCAGTAGGCAGCATTAGCCTCTTCTTCTGTCAGCTCAACTTCTTCTGGCTTTGCGGGGATAAAGGGCACCAAAACATGTTCAATGAGTTGCGCGACACCTCGACCATGGGAAGCAGCAATGGCATAAACCTCTCCTAACCCCAGTGAGTAGAAGTCAGCAGTAGCTGTGTCAGGGTCAATACCATCGGTTTTGTTGGCGACCACAAACGTCGCTTTCTCTCTGCTACGCAAATGCTGTGCAATGCCCAGATCTGCGGGCATCAATCCGGCACGGGCATCCACCATGAACAGCACTATATCGGCTTCTTCAATCGCCAACAGCGATTGGCCAGCCATTCGGGTCTCTACGCCGTCTTCCGTTCCGTCAATACCACCAGTATCAACAATGATGAATTCGTTGCCCTCTACTTCAGCACGACCATACTTGCGGTCTCGTGTTAGCCCGGGAAAATCCGCCACCAGCGCATCGCGCGTATGTGTTAAACGGTTGAACAAGGTGGATTTACCCACATTCGGGCGCCCGACCAGCGCGACGACAGGTATCATGTTGAAGCCTCATTACTTGATAATCAAAGCATTACTATGCAGCGCAATAGGCAACGGCAACATAGTTTTAAATACGAAACGGCCCCTGAATGTCAGGAGCCGTTATCCCCTAAATCTTCCAAATTGCAGCGCCAATGAATCAGGAGCCACAAATTTGCGATCTACCGGGTATACAACCTGCTAACGACTGAAGGCATAAACTTTGCCACCACGCGCCTGGATCAGCAACTTGTCGCCCGCAACGATTGGTGCAGAAAGGAAACCGGAGCTATCCACTTTCACCTGTGCCACAAAGCGGCCATCTGTCGTATTGACCCAGTGCAGATAGCCTTGCGCATCCCCAACCACCAGATAGCTGTTAAACAACACAGGCGCGGTCAGATTACGATGCAGTAGATCACTCTGAGTCCACTGATTCACCCCACCTTCGGCATTGGAAGCAACGATGCGATCATTTTGATCGACTACATAGATACGGCCCGCATCAACGATAAAATCGTTAATGGAACCCATGTCACGCTTCCATAATATTTGGCCTGAACGCAGATCCAACGCGGCAAGGTTACCATTGTAACCCACTGCATAAACGACGTTATCAACAATTACTGGGGTTGTATCAACATCGTTCAAGCGACCAATTTCAGTTGCACCACTCGGCTGGGAAATACGTTGCTGCCAGATCAACTGACCCTGCTGCATCAGCACGGCGTTAACGCGACCATTATCACTACCGACAACTGCGGCACCAAAGGCGACTGCTGGAGCTGACTCACCACGCAATGACAACGTAGGAGTGTCCAGGTTGACCGTCCATTTGATGGTACCATCAGCCTCATTTAATGCCTGAAGTTGACCATTAGTGGTATGGATCAATACCATGCCATCGGCAACCACCGGACGAGAAATCGACTCACCGGCTACTTTGGTTTGCCATGCCACTTTACCGTCTTGAGCATTAAGCGCATAGACTATCGCTCTTTCGCTGCCGACATAGACGTTGGAACCAGAAGCAGTCATTCCACCAGACAGCAGTGCGTGTTGATTACTGGAAAGCATCCCTTTACTTTCAGAAAGGTCAACCTTCCATTTTTCTTTACCGTCGGTTAGATCCAATGCTTTCACTATGCCACGACGATCGGCTGCATAAACGGTGTTATTCTGATAGGCTGGACGTAGATGGGAATAATACTCACCAACACCATTACCAACAGACGTGCTCCACACCTTGTTAGGTGTGAACTGATTTTCAACTTTTGGCAACGGTGACATGGTAACCACATCTTCTTCGCCGCCGAACAGCGAACAACCACTTAGCATGGCAACGGAAATCAGCCCGACCAAGAGTGTTTTACGCAATTGCATGGGAATTCCCCTTAGCTGGACAAGTTATTCAGTTTCATGCGCATTACTGCTGTAAGCGCCTGAGAGTTATTGGATTCAATACCCTTGCTGTAAGCCTCGCGCGCACCTTTGACATCGCCTTTCGCCAGCAGTACGTCTCCACGCACATCTTGCAGCATTGCTATCCAGCCTTCACCTTTCACGCCATCCAGCGTTTTCAGGGCTTCATCCAGTTTTTTCTGCTGCAACTGCACACGAGCCAAGCGAAGGTTAACCATAGCCAACAAGTTTTCATCCTTGGCCTGGCTTTGCGCCATCACCAATTGTTGCTCCGCTTTGGCAAAATCATTTTGCTGGGCAAAATGCTGCGCCAAATGCAATGCAGCAAATACACCATAACTGTTGCTGTTAGCCTGGATAAACGTCTCTGCTACAGCAACACCTTCGGCCTTACCGGATCCCAGTGCAGTGCTCGCCTGTTCAAAAGACTGGGAGGCGGCTATCATGCTGGAGTTTTGGTGGCTCTGCCAATAACGCCAGCCAAGCAGGGCACCAATACCGAGCACAACCCCCACAGCCAAGGCTTTGCCATTTTCAGCAAAGAACCGGCGCACGGCGTCAAGCTGTTCGTTTTCAGTGGTATAGACTTCCACGGTGTCCTTCTCCTTAACCTAACATCAAAGCCAGACGCGCAGCGATTTCACTTTGCGCCAGCGTTTCTTGTTCACCACTGCACAGGTCTTTAACCACAACCTGCTGCGCTGCCACTTCATTTTCACCCAGGATCAGGGCAATGCGCGCCCCCCATTTATCCGCTCGGGTGATCTGTTTTTTAAAGTTGCCGCCGCCGTGGTTGGTCATCAACTTAATCTGCGGTATTGCATTACGCACCTGCTCTGCCAGGAGCATAGCAGCACTCTGAGTACCCGCACCGGAAGAGATCATATAAACGTCGACCGTTGCAGCTGCTTTGAAATCTGGGTTCACGGCTTGAACAAGCAGCACAAGGCGTTCCATCCCCATGGCAAAACCAACAGCAGGTGTGGCACGCCCTCCTAACTGTTCGACTAAACCATCATAACGACCACCGGCACAAACTGTCCCCTGAGCACCCAAGCTGGTCGTTACCCACTCAAAGACCGTGCGGTTGTAATAATCCAGGCCACGCACCAGACGTTCGTTAACGGTATATGGGATGCCGGCATGCCGTAAAAGTTCACACAATCCGGCAAAGTGAGCTTTAGATCCTTCGTCTAAATATTCGGAAAGACGTGGTGCGTCGTTTAGCAAGGTTTGCACTTCGGGATTTTTAGAGTCTAGTACGCGCAACGGGTTGCTATACATGCGACGCTTGCAGTCTTCGTCCAGTTTTTCCTGATGCTGCTCCAGAAAAACGACCAATGCTTCACGATACTCGGCTCTCGCATCCAGCGAGCCGATGGAGTTCAGCTCCAATTTGACGTGTTCAGCAATGCCCAATGCTCTCCACCAACGAGCACTCAGCAGGATCAGTTCAGCGTCAATGTCAGGCCCCTGCAAACCAAAAACTTCTGCTCCTAACTGATGGAATTGACGATAGCGCCCCTTCTGCGGGCGCTCATAACGAAACATCGGGCCGATGTACCATAGACGCTGTTCCTGATTGTACAGCAGACCATGTTCGATACCGGCGCGTACACAACCAGCCGTTCCTTCTGGACGCAACGTCAGGCTTTCACCATTGCGATCATCAAAGGTATACATCTCTTTTTCAACTACGTCGGTTACTTCACCGATGGCGCGTTTAAATAACGGAGTCTGCTCTACAATCGGCAACCGGATTTCGCTATACCCATAGCCGCTCAGCACTTGCTTAAGTGTGCCTTCAATCCGCTGCCACAGTGCCGTTTCTTCCGGCAGGTAATCGTTCATGCCGCGAATGGCTTGAATGTTTTTTGCCACGTGAGTTCTCTGTCCGTTTTAAATAAAATGAATCTGATTATAGGGACTTTTTCATCCGCTGTTCAACGTGGATGCGCAGTTAAAGTCCCCGGACACATGAATCGGAGGGCTAAAAAAACCGCAGTACCGATTATATATCGCTTTCAAACGCTACAGGGTTAGAACTGCCTGTATCGCGAATGCAGTTAATTATGGCTTATTTATTTTCCAGCAGGTTAATCGCTATACGATTTGATTCGTCGAGCATCGTTGCCTTGGCACGGATCTTGGCTTCCAATTGGTCGATCATCTGTTCGTTATCAAAGCGATCTTTCTGGCGTACGCCATCTTCGTAAAAACCACTCTTCTTGTGTCCCCCCGTCACACCCAGAGTAGACACCAACGCTTCGCCCGGCCCATTCACCACGCAGCCAATGATGGAAACATCCATCGGGGTAATAATGTCTTCCAGGCGCTGCTCAAGAGCATTGACGGTGCCTATAACATCGAACTCCTGACGTGAACAGGTTGGGCATGCAATAAAATTGATACCACGGGCGCGGATGCGCAATGATTTCAGAATATCGAAACCCACCTTTACTTCTTCTACAGGATCGGCCGCTAGCGAAATGCGCAGCGTATCGCCAATCCCTTCAGCCAACAGCATACCAAGGCCAATCGCTGACTTTACAGAGCCGCTGCGGGCACCACCGGCCTCAGTTATGCCCAAATGCAACGGTTGATCGATACGTGCGGCCAACAGTCGATATGATTGCACGGCCAGAAACACATCAGACGCCTTTACACTCACCTTGAACCGGTCGAAATTGAGACGATCAAGAATATCAACGTGGCGCATGGCTGATTCCAGCAACGCCTCTGGCGTAGGTTCGCCGTATTTCTCCTGAATATCTTTTTCTAGCGAACCACCATTTACGCCGATACGAATCGGAATGTTTTTGTCACGCGCACAATCAACCACTGAACGAATGCGCGATTCGTTTCCGATATTACCGGGGTTGATACGCAGGCAGTCAACGCCGTACTCGGCAACCTGCAGCGCAATGCGGTAGTCGAAATGGATATCTGCAACCAACGGCACATTTACCTGTTGCTTAATCAAACGAAACGCTTCGGCGGCGTCCATGGTAGGAACTGAAACGCGAACGATGTCGACACCCACACGTTCAAGCGCCTTGATCTGATTAACCGTCGCTTCAACATCGGTGGTGCGGGTGTTGGTCATCGATTGCACTGCAATCGGCGCACCATCTCCAATAGGTACATTACCGACGTAAATGCGTGTTGATTTGCGACGGTTAATGGGAGCTTGGTTATGCATTACTCACTCTCCACTGCTGCTCTGACATAACGACAATTGCCACCCAATTACTGCGCGGGAATGGTTAGACGAGCAACACGGTTTGAACTAACGAACCGGCTTAAATCGACCGGCTTACCCTGAAATTGGATCTGTACTACGGCCGGTGCACCGATTGTAAGTTTATAAGGTGCAGTTCCCGACAAATTCAGCCTTGCCCCCCCTTTCTGGATACCACTGAACAAGGTCTTGCCCGTCGCGTCTGTCACCTGCAACCAACAGTCGCCAGAAAAATCCAGCATCAATCCATTGGCATCTTCCGCAGAAGCAGCTACGCCAGCCTCGCCGGTAGGCAACTGAGTCTGGATCGTTGGCGCCGTTATCTCTGGAATAGTGGCCTGACTTGGTGCAACGACGTCCGGTTGCTGCGCCAACGCAGCGGGTATCTGTTGAGGCGTCGCAGCGCTAGCGCTGGCCTCTACAGGGCTTTCTGATGCAGTATGGGAATCAACCGTAACAGCATCGTTATCAAGGCTATTACTAGCCAAAGAAACGGGTTGTCCTTCGTTATTCTGGGAAAGCTGAGCCGAAGATTGATCGGCCATGGTGGCGATCTCTTCCTGCTGAACCTTATGATTTTGCCACCACCAAGCACCTGTTAATCCTATAACTACAAGGAAAATTAGCCAGGTAAAGCTCATCAGCCAACCATCACGCTTTTTACGGCGCTTGCCCAGAGAAAAACTCTGCATCTGAGCCACTTTAGCGACTTTAACAGGTGCATACCCGGCAATAGCCGGCAACAATTCATCCTCGGGTAAATGCACCAGTTTGGCATAGGAGCGGATATAACCACGCGAGAACGTTGAAGCAAGGTCGGCTTCAATGTTGTCTTCTTCGATGTCACGCACGGTAGACAATTTGAGACACAAACGTTCCGCAACAGTTCGTTGACTCAGCCCGAGCTGTTCACGAGCCTGTCGCAGGCGTTGGCCTGTCGTCATAGAGACGGTTTTATCTTGAGAGTCTTCAGTATTCATTAGCTAAGAACTGCTGGTACTGTTTGGATTGTGGAAAACTTCGCGCTAACTGTTTGCCATAGCGCTGAACGCTATCCTGACGGCCCGCTAACGCGGCGAAACGAATCTGTAACCATAAACTATCGGCACTGGCCGGTAGTACATGTTGGTAACTGTCTAATAAAAGTTGCGACTGCGCGCGTTTCCCTTCTCCAAATTGCTTTTCTGCTTCTAGAAGCAGTTGTGCCCCTTTGTCCGGATCGATTTTCAAAGCACGCGTTAATAATTTGCGTGCTTCATCGTTCTGACCAGCTTTTAGGAAACAGTAACCTGCATTTTCCAGACTGTCGGCAACATGGTTATAATCTTGCGCTTGTGCGGCAGCGCTAAACTGCTGTTGTGCCGATACATACTGCCCTAAACTGCAGAGAAACGCACCGTAATTATTCAATACTGCACCATTACCTGGCGCAAGTTTAAGTGCTTGTTGATAGCGTTGTTCAGCAGCAACATCATCGCCTATCTGCTGAGAGTAGAGTGCCATACCCAGCTGGGCTCGATAATCCTCGGGAGCTGCATCAAGCGCTTTTTGTAGATTCGGTAACGCTGCCTGCATATCTCCCTGTTTCAGATACTCCAGCCCCAATTGTAATCGCGTCTGGCCAGCGGCTACCGATGACGCGTCTTTATCCGGCACCGAGCTCGAACAACCTGCAAGCAAACTGGATGCCAATAACACACAACACCATTTCAGCTTCATGCTGCACTCACTTCCTCACCTAATGTTACCCGATTACCCTGAGGAATAATTCTCACATAACAGGCTGTTAGATAACAAAAATTTACAATATAGGAATCAGACCGTTCGTATATTGATAGGTTCCCCGACCATCTTTTTTTTCAGGGTGCGTTTGGTACGATCGATCACATCTCCCGCTAACTGCCCGCAAGCTGCATCAATATCATCACCACGGGTTTTACGAACAATAGTCGTAAAGCCATATTCCATCAACACCTTAGAGAAACGATCTACACGACTGTTGGAACTACGGCCATAAGGTGCGCCAGGGAACGGGTTCCATGGGATCAGGTTGATCTTGCAGGGCGTATCCTTTAATACTTCCGCCAATTGATGCGCATCGTCGGTGCTGTCGTTGATGTGGTCTAACATCACGTACTCTACGGTAACACGACCCTGATTGGCATTGGATTTATCTAAATATCGGCGTACAGCAGCCAGGAAAGTTTCAATATTATATTTGCGGTTGATCGGTACGATCTCGTCGCGGATTTTGTCATTCGGTGCATGAAGTGAAATAGCTAACGCCACATCAATCATATCACCCAATTTATCCAGTGCAGGAACAACGCCAGAAGTCGACAAGGTGACACGGCGTTTTGACAGACCGAAACCAAAGTCGTCCAGCATGATCTCCATGGCCGGAACCACATTATTCAGGTTGAGCAACGGCTCTCCCATGCCCATCATCACCACGTTGGTGATTGGGCGCTGACCCGTCACTTTCAGGGCGCCAATGATTTTAGCAGCACGCCATACCTGGCCGATAATTTCAGACACTCGCAAATTGCGGTTAAAGCCCTGCTGTGCTGTTGAACAGAATTTGCACTCTAGGGCACATCCCACCTGCGATGAAACGCACAAGGTAGCACGATCAGCCTCAGGGATATATACGGTTTCGACCTGTTGATCGCCAACTCTGATAGCCCATTTGATAGTACCATCGGCAGAACGCTGCTCCTCGGCCACTTCCGGCGCACGAATTTCAGCCACGCTTTGTAATTTATTGCGCAGGACTTTATTGATATCGGTCATTTGCTCGAAATCATCACAGCAGTAATGATACATCCACTTCATGACCTGATCGGCACGGAACGGTTTTTCACCCATCTTGGCGAAAAACTCACGCATTTGCTGACGATTCAAATCCAGCAGGTTAATTTTGGCCGTAGCCGGTTGTTCCGTTTGAGCGGATTGCTCAGTCAGTGAATGATCTTCAGACAAGGTGTGCTCGGATGCGATGGTTTCTAACATAATGATCTCTTGGCCTCGTTGTTACACGTTATGGCTCAAAGGAATGGAAAGTAAGTGTGTTACTCCCCGCGGCTTGAATAGCAACGGTGATATACTCTAAACAATTCAAGCTACATGGCGAGTATAAAACACGCCCCAGATAAGATGACTCACCCGGGGCGCAGCATTGTACAAATTTTGTGAGCAGGTTTCCACGTCTTAACGCCTTTCACGGCATTTATATTTCATCAGCCGGTAAGTGACCGTCTCTACTGGGTAAAAACCTCTCGAACCTGATGAATTTCAAACCCTATACAGTTTGAAAAACGTTAGGACGATTAACGTGGGCAGATTTCGCTTTCGGTAAAGAAGTAAGCGATTTCGCGCTGAGCAGATTCCACTGCGTCTGAACCGTGAACGGCGTTAGCAGTGAAGCTATCTGCATAGTCAGCACGCAGCGTACCTGCCAGTGCGTTGTCCGGGTTGGTTGCCCCCATAATGTCACGGTTACGCTGTACTGCGTTTTCCGCTTCCAAAACCTGAACCACAATCGGGCCAGAGGTCATGAACTCAACCAGACCATCGAAGAAAGGACGGCCTTTGTGCTCGGCATAAAAGCCTTCGGCTTGTTCACGAGTGAGACGCAGCATTTTAGCAGCGATGATTTTAAAACCAGCGCGCTCGAAACGAGCATAGATGGCGCCGATATCATTGTTAGCAACAGCGTTTGGTTTAATGATGGAAAAGGTACGTTCTACGGTCATGATGGCCTCTATATGACTTCCAAAACAGGCCGGACGAAAAGTGGTGTGCCGGCCTTCTCAATTGACGCAGATTATATGTGTGCTGTTAACGCTTGCCTACGGGAAAATCAACATTTCATTAAAAAAACTATCTGAAGTCGTTATATTCGGTGACAATTGCTGATCTATACTCAAAATAATTCGAGTTGCTTGTAGGCGGCAACTGAGCGAAGCCCCAAGAGCTTACTCAGGTAAGTGACTGGGGTGAACGAAGGCAGTCAACACCCAAGCAACTTGAAGTATGACGAGTATAGGTCTTTGCAACAGTTACTGAGTGGTATCGGTCGATGGGATCACATTACGCAACCAGCTTCCCCAGCGGCGCTGGTAGAAAGGCTGGGTGTGAGTGATCATATAGTGGCTGACGCCGCGATCCTTTTCGGAGACCAAACAAAAATCAACCGGCTCATCGTTCGGCGCTGTCTCGCTGGCTACGCTACCCGCTTCGTTGATCAGGATTTCAATTTCGGCCTGTTCACCATCCACTTCCAGCCCGACCAGCAGATTCGGTTTCTCGTCAACGGCACGATCGTGCATTAACGCTAGAAAAGCTCGACGAACCGGCTTACGTTGGCTGAACAAGGTGGTGAGCGCGTCTACCATCGCTGAAGGATACTCTTGCGGCTGCCCCAGCAGGATCTGGGTTTCCTTGTCGATATAACGCTCTCCCGGTTTTATAACGCCTCCTGTAGCCAACAGCATGGTAATTTCATCTGGAAAGAATTCTTTACCGTACTCTGCCTTAGGGTTGAGGAACAGATCAGCCCCTTGCGTGATCTCAAAGAGGACGCGCGCGGGCATAGCGATAAAAGGCTGCTCATCTTCGACCGCTTTTTGCAACATTTTCAGCGAAGTGAAAAAAGGAATAATGCTACTACCATCCTGCTTTTCCCAGTGCTGAATATTCACCGGCGTTTCAGCATTCAAGATAGTCTCAGCTTCCTGCTGCACCTGCTCACTGTCACCCAGAATGTATACCGTTGAATCCAATAACTCGCGGAAAAATGCCGGACGGTGTGCCGGCCCCGAAACCGCCAGTTTCAGAAGGCGTTCAAGCTCATTTTCGCCCGGAACGGCGTCATCGTGGTGGTGGGAACTCATTGCCAACTCCAATATATTAAGGGTTCAGCATGCTGAACCCTTATGGGGAAATGTTGTTTTAACCTGCCTGCTATTATCTGGCTTTGCTCAACAGCAGATTAGCCAGGGTGCGCACACCCAATCCGGTAGCCCCCGCAGACCACTGTTCAACAGCGCCTTTACGGTAAGTTGCGGAGCAATCGATGTGCAACCAGCCTGTTTGATAGTTTTTCACAAAATGCGATAGGAATGCAGCTGCGGTACTGGCACCTGCGGTATAAGCAGCTCCGGCAACGTTGTTCAGATCGGCAAAATTGGATGGCAACTGGTTACGGTGGAACTCCGCCAGCGGCAAACGCCAGAATGGCTCGTGTTCAACATCGGCACTGGCCAACACTTGTTGCGCCAATGCATCGTCAAAACTGAACAACGCGTGGTAGTCATTGCCAACAGCCATTTTAGCCGCGCCGGTCAACGTTGCGCAGTCGATGATAAGCGTCGGATTTTGCTCACTGGCATCGATCAGACCATCGGCCAACACTAAACGCCCTTCCGCATCAGTATTCATCACCTCAACAGTCTTGCCATTGCGGTAGCGAATAATATCACCCAGTTTGAACGCGTTCCCGCTTACCAGATTGTCTGCACAACACAGATAGAGTTTAACGCGTTGCTGAAGGCCACGTGCTGCAGCCAATGCCAGCGCACCAGTAATAGTCGCAGCCCCACCCATATCAGACTTCATCGAGTCCATAAACGCGCTCTGTTTTAGGCTGTAGCCACCAGAGTCAAACGTAATACCCTTACCGACCAGGCAGGCAAACACCGGTGCATCAGGATCCCCCGTTGGGTTAAAGTCTAACGCCAGCAGAACAGGTGAACGATCAGAACCACGGCCCACGGTGTGCAAACCGGCGTAGTTTTGCTCGCGCAGATCTTCACCTTTGGTAATCCGGTAACTGACCGCATCACAGGCAACATCACACATCAAGTCAATAGCTCGGGTGGCTAATTGCTCTGGCCCCAGTTCTTCGGCTGGCAGATTGATAGTGTCGCGTACCCAGTCGATAATTTTCAAACGCTGTTCCAGCTCTTTGCGTTCAACTTCCGGCAATTCTGCCCAATCAACGCTACGCAGCCCTTTTGGCCCACGGAAACCTTGCCAGAATGCCCAGCTTTGCTCCAGCCCCCAGCCTTCTCCGGCCAGTTTCACTTTTTTGATCCCCTGACCATCAATCTTACGAGCTGCACGCTGTATAGTGCTCAATTTGTCATTAGCTGTCAGATGAATAGTCATGCCTTTATCTTGGCTACTCAGTATTGCCTTTTCACCCCAGCGAGCATCAGCGGGTTGCAGTGATAGCGTGATCTGCATGATTTCAGTTGTCATAGCCTTACTCCGGAATATTATTTTCCTAATCTTTCCTAAAAAAATAAATGGGCCGCCATAGGCAGCCCATTAAGTTAGTTACTCCGCTTCATCCAACCAGACCAGCAGGATCGCTTCCAATATTTTTTCATTGGATGCTTGCGGATCGTCATCAAACTCTTCGAGATCGCAGATCCATTGGTGCATATCGGTAAAACGTACGGTTTTCGGATCGGTATCTGGATAGGCATCGTAGAGTGCTTCGCCGATTTCCCTGCTGTCTGTCCACTTCAGTCCCATAATAGTCATCTCCTCAAGGAAAGTGCTTCAGTGGCGTAGCGAAAGCTGTTTTACCATAGGCAGCGCAAAGGAACCGGGGTGTACAGCAAGTACAAAAGGCTCCAGAGCACTGCCCTAGGCTAAAATGCTAAGCGCAGCAGCCTAATGAGATACTTTTTAGTGCTCACGCGCGTGATTGATGGTGTAACGCGGCATTTCCACCACCAGATCTTCATCAGTGACGCGAGCCTGGCAACTCAAGCGACTTTCCGGTTCCAATCCCCAAGCCTTATCCAGCATGTCATCTTCCAGTTCGCTGCTTTCATCAAGGGAATCAAACCCTTCACGTACAATACAGTGACAGGTGGTACATGCACATGACTTCTCACAAGCATGCTCGATTTCAATACCGTTTCGCAGCGCAACATCGAGGATGGTTTCCCCTTTCTCCGCTTCCAGTACAGCCCCTTCAGGACAAAGATCTTGATGGGGTAGGAAAACTATTTTAGGCATGGTTAAACCTCATCCACAGAATGGCCAGCCAGCGCACGGCGAATGGAGGCATCCATACGGCGCGCGGCAAAATCTTGGGTTGTTGCATCAACTTTCTTTATTGCGTCTTCGATCACTGTAGGCTCATGACTCTGCATGCTCGCTTGCAGATTTGCTACCGCGCCGTCGATCGCCTGACGTTCTTCTTCACTCAGCAGAGCGGCATCACTGGCTAGAGCCCCTTGCAAACTTTCCAGCACACGCGAGGCCTCAACCCGTTGTTCAGCCAGTTTGCGTGCCCCAATATCACTTTGTGCATTAGCCATGGAATCCTTGAGCATACTGGCAATTTCGGTATCGGAGAGACCATAAGACGGCTTCACTTGGATAGAGGCTTCAACGCCGGTAGATTTTTCCATCGCCGTGACGCTCAGCAGACCGTCTGCATCTACCTGAAAAGTCACCCGAATATGTGCACCGCCCGCAGGCAGTGGGGGTAAACCTCGCAGAGTAAAACGAGCCAGTGAACGGCAGTCCTGTACCAGTTCCCTTTCGCCCTGCAATACGTGGATCATCATGCCACTCTGGCCATCTTTAAAGGTCGTGAACTCTTGGGCACGTGCAACCGGAATAGTGGTATTACGTGGGATCACTTTTTCTACCAGTCCGCCCATAGTTTCTAACCCGAGCGATAGCGGGATCACATCAAGCAGCAGCATATCGCTATCCGGCTTATTACCTACCAGAATATCTGCCTGAATAGCTGCACCGATAGCCACCACTTTATCCGGATCGATTGACGTCAGCGGCATACGGCCGAAAAACTCACCGACTTGTTCACGCACCAAGGGAACACGCGTGGAGCCACCAACCATAACCACTTCCAGCACTTCTTCGGCACTGACTCCTGCATCTTTTAACGCACGGCGACAAGCCATTAAGGTGCGTTTTACTAACGGAGCGATCAGCGTTTCAAATTGCGCAAGGGTGACGTCACCTTGCCAACCGCCAATATCGACCTGTGCACTTTGCGCCTCACTGAGTGTAATCTTGACTGCCACTGCCGCATCCAGCAATTGGCGCTGCAGAGCGTGATCGCTGCGATCCACAATCTCCGCCTGTTCACGTAACCAGTCAGCCAGCAAATTATCGAAATCATCACCACCAAGTGCAGAGTCGCCACCGGTAGCCAGCACTTCAAACACACCACGGCTGAGACGCAGTATAGAAATGTCAAAGGTACCACCGCCCAGATCGTAGACAGCAATGACCCCTTCCTGACCAGAATCCAACCCATAAGCAATCGCCGCTGCCGTTGGTTCATTCAACAAACGCAATACATGCAGACCCGCAAGACGTGCGGCATCCTTGGTTCCCTGCCGTTGAGCGTCATCAAAATAGGCAGGCACGGTGATCACAACGCCATCGAGTTCGCCTTCCAAAGCGGCGGTGGCGCGTGAGGCGAGTTCTCTGAGAATATCGGCAGACACGCTAACCGGATTAAGCAAACCCGCGGCAGTTGCGATCATCGGCAAACCATTTTCGCTGGCCTGAAACTGATAAGGCAGATTTGGATAGCGTTGTTGTACATCAACCAGAGAGCGGCCCATCATTCGTTTCACGGAACTGATCGTATTAGTAGGATCCTGTGCAGCCTGCGCACGTGCAGCCCAACCGACGTCGCGTTTGGTGGTCTGATAGTGCACAACGGAGGGCAACAAATACCGCCCTTCAGCATCAGCCAGCGTTTCAGCCTGCCCGCTGCGCACCGTGGCTACCAGCGAATTGGTAGTGCCCAAGTCAATCCCCACAGCCAGACGACGCTGATGTGGTGCTGCACTGAGGCCAGGCTCACTAATTTGTAATAAAGCCATATATTGAAACTTCCAAAATCAGATTCAAAAACGTGTTACTCAAAACCCAGCAGTTTTTCTTCGAGTTGTTCAACCTGTTGCCGGAGTTTGTCCAAGAAACGCAGTTTACGTACAGTATCGGCCGCTTGTGACCATTGCTGGCTGTCCAGTTCTTGAACCATCTGTGTACTACGCTGTTTAAACGAGTTATCCAAGCGCGCAGAAAAAGCGGCCAGTGCACTTTCGGCATCTGGCTTACGTTCAATAGCATCAAGTTCTTCACGCAACTCCAGTTGTTCCATAAGGAATGTAGTGTCGCGCATTGTATGTTGCTCATTACCCAAATCAAAACCGTGCAAAGATAACATATACTCGGCGCGTTTTAATGGGTGCTTCAGCGATTGATAGGCTTCATTTATGGTTGCTGCCTGTTGTAACGCCATCAGGCGTTCACGCTCAGGTTGGAGGGCATTACGATCGGGGTGGAATTGACGTTGCAAATCCTGGTAGCGCGAGGTAAGCAGGCTGCCATCTACACTGAAGCGAACTGGCAACCCGAATAAGGTAAAGTGATCCATAGCGTGCTCTGGGCGTTATCGTGATGATTAAGATTCCCCCGTACACCACGGGGGAGCACGACGGACTGTCAGACGTTAAAACTTTCGCCGCAGCCACACTCGCTTGAGACGTTCGGGTTGTTGAACTTGAAGCCTTCGTTCAGACCTTCCTTGACAAAATCAAGCTCGGTACCGTCAAGATAGACCAGACTCTTGCCGTCAATGATCACCTTGACACCCTTGTCTTCAAAAACGACATCGTCATCGTTCGTTTCATCAACAAATTCGAGCACATACGCCATTCCTGAACAACCGGAAGTTCGTACACCCAAACGTAGGCCGAGACCTTTGCCGCGGTGATGCAAAAATGCCTGAACACGCTGCGCGGCGCTGTCGCTCATGGTAATCGACATAACAACCTCATTCAAAGCCCGTTTAGCCGGGCTAAATAGCTCATGAATAGACTCTAGGCAATTCGAGTTACAGGAAGATGGCAAAGTCGTGAGTCCCCAGTAACATAGATAAACTAGGCAACTGGGGTGAACAGGTTCAGCCAACGCACATGCAACTAGAAGTACGACGAGTATAACTACTTGGCGCTGTGTTTGCTCTTATAGTCAGCGATAGCTGCTTTAATAGCGTCTTCTGCCAGGATTGAGCAGTGAATTTTAACCGGTGGCAATTCCAGCTCTTCAGCGATCTGAGTGTTTTTGATTGCTTCGGCCTGATCGAGTGATTTGCCTTTCATCCACTCGGTCACCAGAGAACTGGATGCAATTGCTGACCCACAACCATAGGTCTTAAAGCGAGCATCTTCAATAATGCCTTCATTATTGACTTTGATCTGTAGCTTCATTACGTCACCACAGGCTGGTGCACCCACCATGCCGCTACCGACGGTAGGATCTTCGTTATCAAAAGATCCCACATTGCGTGGATTTTCGTAGTGATCGATTACTTTTTCGCTGTAAGCCATAACGTGACTCCTGAATACTGAGAATTAATGATGTGCCCATTCGATGCTGTTGATATCCACGCCCTGTTTGAACATTTCCCACAATGGGGAAAGATCACGCAGACGGCCAATGGATTTACGCACCAGCGAAATGGCGTAATCGATCTCTTCTTCGGTGGTGAATCGCCCCAGAGAAAAACGGATCGAGCTGTGTGCTAACTCGTCATTCATACCCAATGCACGCAACACGTAGGAAGGTTCGAGGCTGGCAGAAGTACAAGCAGAACCAGAGGATACCGCGAGGTCTTTCAGCGCCATGATCAACGATTCGCCTTCAACATAGTTGAAGCTAACGTTGAGAATGTTCGGTGCACCGTGTTCCAGATCGCCGTTGAGATACACTTCTTCCATATCTTTCACGCCGTTCCACAGACGATCGCGTAAGGCACGCAGACGTGGCATTTCAGTCGCCATTTCTTCTTTTGCAATACGGTAGGCTTCACCCATGCCGACAATCTGGTGAACTGGCAATGTTCCAGAACGCATACCGCGCTCATGACCACCGCCGTGGATCTGGGCTTCAATACGGATGCGCGGTTTACGGCGCACATAGAGAGCACCAATGCCTTTCGGACCATAAATCTTGTGGCCGGTAAAGGACATCAGGTCAACCTTCAGAGTACTCAGGTCAATTGGCAGTTTACCTACGCTCTGGGTGGCGTCGACATGGAAAACGATCCCGTGCGCACGGCACATTTCGCCAATCGTTTGAATATCTTGTACCACGCCAATTTCGTTGTTTATATGCATGATGGAAACCAGAATGGTGTCTTCACGCATTGCGCTTTTGAGCACATTAAGGTCGATAATCCCGTTGCTCTGTGGTGCCAGATAGGTCACTTCAAAACCTTCACGCTCAAGCTGGCGGCAAGTATCCAACACGGCTTTATGTTCAGTCTTGCAGGTGATGATGTGCTTGCCTTTCTTCTGATAGAAATTGGCAGCGCCTTTGATCGCCAGATTGTTGGATTCGGTTGCCCCGGAGGTGAAAACAATTTCACGCGGATCTGCCCCAACCAGTTCTGCGACTTGGTTACGGGCGATATCGACAGCCTCTTCCGCCTGCCACCCGAAACGGTGGGAACGGGAAGCTGGGTTACCGAAAGTACCGTCCAGGGTCAAACACTGCATCATCTTCTCGGCTACACGCGGATCGACCGGAGTTGTTGCCGAGTAGTCCAGATAAATCGGTAATTTCATTGCTCTTTTGCTCCGTACATCACTTCCAAAAACGAGTAAGATTTATCGCCAGCGACTTATGCGCGCAGATTAACGTTGATCGTTTCCTGCTGGCGCCCTTTGGCCGTGCGGCGTGTGTCGTTGTTTTGACGATCTGCCACGTCCAACACTTCCTGGTTGTTCACCAGTTCAGCCAACGTAATGTTGTTCAAAAAGCCGCTAATGCGCTCACTCAGATCGCGCCATAGTGTATGCGTCAGGCAGCGATCACCTCCCTGACAACCTTCTTTGCCTTGGCAACGGGTAGCATCTACAGATTCATCAACAGCCGATATAACCGCTCCAACGGCGATCTCACCAGCGTCTTTACCCAGCAGATAACCACCACCTGGCCCACGTACGCTGGCCACTAAGCCATTCTTGCGCAGACGCGAAAACAGTTGTTCCAGATAAGAGAGCGAAATACCTTGGCGTTCAGAAATATCTGCCAGTGGTACCGGCCCTTCCTGGGAATGTAATGCCACATCGAGCATTGCGGTTACGGCATAACGGCCTTTGGATGTCAATCTCATAGCTAAATGGTTACCAGTTGGTCAAATATGTAGAAAGTTTGACATTCCTGAGTAAAACAGTCAACTATTTACCCTAGTAATTTACTCAAGTATTAGCGCTTTTATGCTTTGTCACAATCGATGCATATAAAATACATCTTACAATTAGCGGACAACTAATGCTAACCCTCTTCTGAGAGCTCTAAAATCCATTACCCTGCTGTTTGTCCTGCTTTTCAATCGACGTCAGCATACCACGCAAAATATTCAATTCCTGCGTCTCCGGACGAGCCCTGGCAAAAAGACGGCGCAAACGGCTCATCACCTGCCCGGGATGCGCAGCTCGGATAAAACCAGTATGGACAAGCGTCTGCTCCAGATGTTGATAAAAGCGTTCGAGATCGTCTACCAACGGATAATCTGGCTCTTCCAATACTGGCTCTTTTGCCTGCTGACGCTCAAGATAAGCAACACGCACTTCATACGCCAGGATCTGCACCGCCATAGCCAAATTCAACGAGCTATAGTCCGGGTTGGCAGGTATGGCGACATGATAGTGACACTTTTGCAATTCATCATTCGTTAAACCAACACGCTCGCGGCCAAAAACCAAGGCAACGGGCCCCTGCACCTCTTCATGTACCGCACGCACTCCACATTCGCGAGGTTCCAACATCGGCCAGGGCAAAGTGCGCGAACGGGCACTGGTGCCAACCACCAGACGACAACCTGCAATGGCTTCATCAAAGGTATCAACAAGAGTAGCGTTACCAATAACGTCGCTGGCACCTGCAGCTAGGGCAATCGCCTGAGAATCGGGTTTAACCAGTGGATTGACCAGATAAAGATTGGTTAATCCCATGGTTTTCATGGCACGGGCCGTCGAGCCCATATTACCGGTATGAGAGGTTTCAACCAGGACAATGCGGATATTGTGCAACATACAAACTCTAAGTTTTGCGGAAAATCATAGTATCTTAACACAAGAGGAAGGTATTAGGTATTTTGCCGAACACCTGCTATACTTCGCGCCGTTTCCTGTTCTTTAACATTCTGTGGAAGATACCCATGCATCCGATGCTGACTATCGCCGTGCGCGCTGCGCGCAAGGCTGGTAACCTGATTGCCAAAAATTACGAGACACCAGACGCTGTAGAAACGACCCAAAAAGGGTTAAATGATTTTGTTACGAATGTCGATCGCGATGCAGAGCGTCTAATTATCGAAATCATCCGTAAGTCTTACCCAAAACACACCATTATTGGTGAAGAGTGCGGTGAGTTGGTGGGCGAAGATCAAGATGTGCAATGGGTAATTGATCCACTGGATGGCACTGCTAACTTCATAAAACGTTTCCCACACTTCTCTGTCTCTATCGCCGTACGCATCAAAGGCCGTACAGAAGTCGCTGTAGTTTACGATCCGATGCGCAATGAACTGTTCACCGCTACCCGTGGTCAAGGTGCGCAGCTCAACGGTTATCGCCTGCGCGGTACCAATGCCAAAGATCTGGACGGTACCATCCTTGCTACCGGATTCCCATTCAAAGTCAAACAACATGCTCCGGCTTATATCACCCTGCTTGGCAAACTGTTTACCCAGTGCGCAGACTTCCGCCGCACCGGTTCTGCCGCGCTAGACCTGGCTTACGTCGCCGCTGGTCGCGTTGATGGTTTCTTTGAGATTGGCCTGAAGCCGTGGGATTTTGCCGCTGGCGAACTTCTGGTTCGTGAGTCCGGTGGTTTGGTCACCGACTTTGTAGGCGGGCACAACCACTTAAGTTCTGGCAACGTGGTTGCCGGAAACCCACGCGTAGTGAAATCTTTACTTTCCGCCATGCGTGAAGAACTGAGTGAAGCACTGAAGCGTTAATTTATATTCCCGAGTTCATTTAAGTTGCAGGACAAAACGCAATGGCGTTTTTGAACAGCCCTTACGCTGGCCCCGAAAGACCGCGGTATAGACTTGAGCCGACTAACGCGGCAAGCCAACACTCAGGCAACTTGAAAATATGACGAATATAGCCGCCCATACGCCTAGGGCGGCTATTACTCCATCACCCCCAGCTTAATGCCATATTTCTTGATTTTATAATGTAGTGTGGTGCGAGAAATACGTAGGTAGTTGGCCGCTCCAACTACGCGACCATTTGAACGGTTCAGCGCATTCACTATCAGTTGCCTTTCATACTCTTCCACCAGTTGATTCAGCTCACCATGCGGCAGTTCAACCACCGAATTTTCCGCCTGCTTTTGTATCGTAAGCACCTATCCGCCAGAGTCCATTCCGTTCCGATCGCCGCTGTTCCCTTGGCTGGCGGGCTTTGCCATTGTGATGAATGTGTTGATCATCGGTGGAACCTGGCTAAGTCACGGTGGTGGCATTATGTTGACAAGCGAAGCTGTTTTGACAGCGATTATCGTCTTCTCGTATTGCATTCGGGGCCAGCAACGGAAGAGTTAGCGGGCAAATGGGCGGATCCCGCCGCCAAACTCGGGTTGGGCACTGAAATATAGCAACACACCAGCAAACAACAGAATCAACCCGCCCGCCAACGCCAGCGATCCCCATGCAACGCTGCTCCAGGCTGCCGGGGCGCGTTGGCGGCTGATACGGACCGCCAGCTTGCGGCTGAGGTGTACCAACAGCGCCAACAAAGAAATCGTCATTGACGTTCCCAGCGCCATCGCAAGCGCAGAAAATACGCCCCAGATAAAAACGCCAATGACTTTGGAAAACAGCAACACCAGGAGTGCCCCAGAGCAGGGTCTCATCCCCATAGCCAGCACGATCGTCGCTTTGGTACGCCAGTCATTTCCCGCCTGTAATTCATCGTCACTTGGCATGTGCCGATGGCCGCAGCCACAGCTAGCGCTATGTACGTGAGCCACCGCCAACGGTTGTAAACCGTTGATCCGCAATCTAGGAGTTGGCCGCATCGCTTTTACTGCCAGATACAAGCGTTTAATCGCCCGCCAACTTAGTAGCACACCAAGCAGCATCACCAGAATAAAACTGCCTTTTTCCAACCAGAATCCACTCTGATGTAATTGGCGCGAAGAGAGTTGTAACACTACTAATACCATCGTTACCAAAGCAATAGCGACGATCCCCTGCATCAATGAAGCAGCAAAGGTTAATTTCAGGCTGCTTTTAAGCCGGGAAGGATGAGTGGCCAGATAGGTTGCAATCACCACTTTACCGTGCCCAGGACCAAGAGCATGTAATATGCCGTAGCCTAGGCTGAACAACATCAGCGCCGCGCCGGCCTCGTGAGGTGCCGATTTTACCTGTTGCAACAATGTTGCCATCTGCTGGTGTAAATCTTTCTGCCACACCACACTCTGCATCACTAATTGCGGCCAGTAGTGCCATACCAATTGCACACCTGCCACTAGCGCAATAAAAAACAACAGCAATGGCCACAAACTGAGCACCCAATGGCGCTTATTCGCAGGGTACTGACTAAACACTACTGACATGACAGCATCACCCGTTGTGCAAATTGCTGCCCCAAGGCCAAATCCTCGCCAGGAGAGTCATTCTTATCGAGCGAGAGAGCATAAGCCTGCAATGATTTGTCCGGTTTTGGTGTCATCAGGCTGACTTTACATTGTTTATTCATTTCAGGTGGCAGGTGCAGTGCCTTTTTATCCTGATAGCTCATGTCAACAAAATAGGTAGGATCGTAAGTTGAGATTTCAAACGGTTTACCGGCCAACGGCTGCGCTTGAGCCAATGGCAACACAAACTCCAATACCGCCTTATGGCCTTGACGTGAAAGCTGATATTCGGTTGGCAGATTCAGATATTTCAGTGGCTTGCCATCACGGTAAATGTCAGTGAAGTAATGTTGCCCCAAAACGTTGGCCATCACTTCTGCCGCCAATTTTTTCCAGATTTCGGAATCGCTTTTAGCATTTTCCGCATCATACAGAAGGTCCGCAGAGGTGATTTCATCCATAACCCAAACCATTTTTAAACCCATCAATTTCTGATCCTTGGCGACAAAAGTGGTGTTCATATCAATGAAGCTGTGTGGGTGCGCTCCCACTCCAACGCTAAAAAGAATGAACAAAAAGGCCGCCAGTAAGCGTAATCTCGTCATCAAAGCATACTCAACATTGTTATAAAGTAACATATATCTCATCTAAACAAACTTTGAGAGTGAAATAAATGTGACGAAAGTTATAAGCCCAAGCAAAAACAGAGGCAGCACGGCCTTAGTACAAAGCCCTTTGCTATGCTTAAGATAATTTAAACATGACCTGCCTGAGGTGATATGAGCACGGATATTTCTTCTGCGCCTGCGCTCTCCGGCCAACAGCGACGCTGTCATCTGCTGCTGATGCTGTTTGCACCGACGCCCAAGCCCAAGGTTCAACTAGAGACAATCAGCCAAATCAATGGTGTTGGGCAATCTGTCACCCGGCAAGATATAGCTGAGGTTGCCACTGAAATCCAGCGGCTCTACCATCTAAAAATTAGCAGTAGCGCCGAAGATACCTTGCAAATTCAGGGAAGCGCACTGAATCAGCGACTCTGCCTGTTTCAGTGGCTGCGCCGCACTTTACGCTGCAGCCCACAGTTTGTTGAACAAAATTTTGCCCTACGGTATCAGCAGGCCTTATCACTCAATCAGGTGCAGATTGCAACACTGGAATTGTGCATCAACGAATGTGAACAACAGCTTAACCGCCATTTTAGCCAACGCGATCGGCAATTTTTGTATCACTATTTGTGTTACTGCGTTTGGGCTCGCCAACATCAGCCCCCTCTCCATTTTGATCAAACCCAACGTCAGTGGCTACGGCGTAAACCGGAACAACGAGCAGCGGCTAAACTACAGCAAACGCTAAGCCAATCATTTGATTTTCATGCCAATATTCGTGAAGGTAATTTTCTGACCTTGATGTTTACCCTATTAAAAAACCACAGTTATCAGACCAACGGTTCGCCAGAAGATAGGCGGCTGATGGCCACAATCGAGAAAATGGTGGCTTATTTCCAGCAGATCTCAGGGATGAGTTTTAACAGCCAAGAAGAGTTGAATAACCAACTGTTTGCCCATCTTGCACACGCGCTAGAGCGCTGCCGTTTTAATATCGGTGTAGACAATTCGGTACTGGAGGAGCTGTTACGCAAGTATCCGCGTCTAATGCGAACCACACAGAAAGCATTGCTCCCCTTTGAACAAGAGTACGAAATCCACTTTTCGCGTGAAGAAGTCGGGTTGTTGGCGATCAGTTTTGGTGCCTGGATGATGCAAGACAATGCCGTACAGGAAACACAGATACTATTGCTTACCCGGGACAATCCGCAATTGGAAGCAAAGGTGGAAGATCAACTCCGGGAACTTACGCTTTTACCGCTCAATATCAAATATCTCCCCTTAAGTGACTATCAGCGATCTGGCGCACCACCAGGTATCACTGTGGTCATCACTCCTTACGTATCAATACCCTATGGGCAACACCCACCGCTGATGCAGACCGAACTCCCATTAACGCACCAACAGCGCCAAGTGCTGTGCGCGCTGCTGGAAAAACACTAACGACGACGGTCAGCTACCGCGGGGGGAAGAACAAAGAATACAGGTACTACCACCGCAACCATCACCCAGAATACTCCCCCTTGCAAAAGTTCGAACAGGAAACCGCCCAACACAGTCATAATGGCAATACCACCTCCCATTGCAAGTGCAGAATAGACCGCCTGTAAACGGATCACTTCAGCTCCCTGGCGTGCCGCAATAAAACGCATCGCTGCCAGATGACATACGGTGAAAGTGCCACTGTGCAGCACTTGAGCTAACAGTAGCATGCTCATTTCGGTCGAAGAGGCCATCAGCCCCCAACGCAACAGCCCGCAGACAGCCGAAAGTAACAACAGGTTACGGGCGCTCCATCGGCGGAACAGAAAATTGCTGCTGGCAAAGATGATCACCTCAGCCACGACGCCTAATGACCATAGATAGCCGATGGTCGCCGCAGAGTAACCCGCGTCCTGCCAATAAATTGAGGCAAAGCTGTAATACCCGGCATGCGCACCTTGCAGTAAGGTGACGCAGAGCAAAAAGCGCCAGACTGCCCCCTCGCTGAGCAATTCACGCCAAGAACGGTTGGAGTCATTCTGGACACTGATATACCCTTGCGGCATTACGCTAGGTTTCAGTAACATCCCCAGTAACATAGCCAGGATACTGACCAACAGGCTGAACAAAATGGCATTATGGCCCCAAACGGAAACCAGTTTACCGGTTAACGCAGAACCAATCACAAAAGCAAGCGATCCCCACAGCCGCACCCGGCCATAATCCAACGTAATTTGCCGCTGCCATGTGGCCGCTAACGCGTCGGTCAACGGCACCAACGGCGAAAAAAACAGGTTGAAACCGGCAATAACCAACATCAGCCAGGCCCAACCGTTACCGAAACAGAACCCGATAGCGAAAGCCAGAGAGAGTAGCGCGAGAAGACGCAGCGCGGTGATTAAATGCGTGGGGTCTTTAACGCGTGGCGCAATCAACAAACTTCCTAAAAAGCGCATTACCAAGCCAGCACCGAGCAAAATGCCGATAGTTTCAGGGGAAACACCCTCACCTTTCAGCCAAACGCTCCAAAACGGCAGATAAATGCCATAAGAAAAGAAGTAGGTGAAATAGCTGAGAGCCAGCCAATGCGTTGATTGTAGAACCATATCCCCTCCTGAATAAGCGCAACACCCTGACATACATCACACTGCGCAGCAATGATCATTCAAACTTAAAGCACTGGAGTACAAAGCAGTTCACAGTTTAGCTATATGCAGGATAAAAAAACCCGCCGTAGCGGGTTTTGGAGTACAGAAGAAGGGCGAATTACGCGTAGACAGGTAAGCGAGCGCAAATATCCAGCACTTTCTTCTTGGTGCGTTCAATCGTCGCTTCGTCATTGACGTTGTCAAGCACGTCACAGATCCAACCCGCCAGTTCACGCACATCTGCTTCTTTGAAACCACGGCGAGTCACAGCAGGAGTACCAATACGGATCCCCGAGGTCACAAATGGGCTCTTAGGGTCATTGGGTACGCTGTTCTTGTTAACAGTGATGTTGGCACGTCCCAACGCCGCATCGGCTTCTTTACCGGTAAGATTTTTATCCACCAGATCCAGCAAGAACAGATGGTTGTGGGTACCGCCAGAAACCACTTTGTAACCACGCGCCAAGAATACGTCTACCATGGCCTTCGCATTGTTAGCTACTTGCTGCTGGTAAATCTTGAACTCTGGTTCCATCGCTTCTTTCAGTGCTACCGCTTTACCGGCGATCACGTGCATCAGAGGGCCGCCCTGGCCACCAGGGAATACGGCAGAATTCAGTTTTTTGTACAGTTCTTCATCACCGCCCTTGGCTAGGATCAGACCACCACGCGGGCCAGCCAGCGTTTTGTGGGTAGTGGTGGTTACGATATGCGCATGGGGAAGCGGGTTCGGATAAACGCCAGCGGCAATCAAGCCAGCAACGTGCGCCATATCCACAAACAGGTAAGCGCCAATGCTGTCGGCAATTTCACGCATTTTTGCCCAGTCAACCAGGCCAGAGTATGCAGAGAAACCACCGATGATCATTTTAGGCTTGTGGGTTTGCGCCTGTTTAGCCAGATCGTCATAGTCGATCTGCCCAGATTCATTGATACCGTAAGGCACCACGTTATACAGCTTGCCGGACAGGTTTACCGGCGAACCATGCGTCAGATGACCACCATGCGCCAGGTTCATCCCCAGAATAGTGTCACCCGGCTGCAGCAAGGCGGTATAGACGGCAAAGTTGGCCTGGGAGCCAGAATGCGGCTGCACGTTAGCATAATCGGCACCAAACAGTTCCTTGGCACGATCGATAGCCAGTTGCTCAACAACATCAACATGCTCGCAGCCGCCATAATAACGCTTGCCCGGATAGCCTTCTGCGTATTTGTTGGTCAGTTGAGAACCCTGAGCCTGCATTACACGTGGGCTGGTATAGTTCTCAGACGCAATCAGCTCAATATGCTCTTCCTGACGCACGACTTCCTGCTCCATTGCATGCCACAGTTCGGCATCATAATCAGCAATGTTCATTTCACGCTTTAACATCCCGGCATCTCCTGACTTAAATCGGCTCACTATACCCTATGGATTTCGAACTGCACCCAGACACCCAGTTCGTTCATGGTCAACCGCTGACTTCAAGTCAGTGACTGAGATGAGCGAGTGTAGGTAACAACGCTGCGGCTTGAAAAACGACGGATATAAAATCACCCTCTGGGGCTCTGGGTAACAGTGTAAACCGTTTACCCCCATCGAAGATAGGTCTTGACAGAGGTTTTTACGCAAACGATTGGCTACAGATAGCACAAGGCTTTCCCTTGTTTTTTACCCCTAATTTTGCAACGGATATTTACTCATGGTGGTAATACGGTTTATTCATGTTCAGCAAGCGTAGCCTTGGATTGAAAGCGCTGTGACAAAGGCAAGAACATTTACAGGTTTAAAATAACCCTATAATATGCATTTTAAATGCAATTTAAAGAGCGGCATTGTACATCTATTAAAAGGAGCCCCCGCCATGCTGGATAGTCATACTATCGCTACCGTAAAATCCACCATACCTTTACTAACGGAAACCGGTCCCAAACTGACGGCCCACTTTTACGAGCGCATGTTTGTGCATCACCCAGAATTAAAAGATATCTTCAATATGAGTAACCAGCGCAATGGCGATCAGCGCCAAGCGTTGTTTGATGCTATCTGTGCCTATGCCAGCAACTTGGAAAACCTGAGTGCCTTGCTCCCAGCAGTGGAACGCATTGCCCAGAAGCACGCCAGCTTTAATATCAAACCCGAACAGTATCAAATTGTTGGCCATCACCTGCTAGCAACGTTGGATGAAATGTTCAGCCCGGGTCAGGAAGTACTGGATGCCTGGGAAAAAGCCTACGGGGTGCTAGCAAACGTGTTTATCCAACGCGAAGAGCAAATTTATCAGGAAAGTGAACAAAGTAAGGGGGGGTGGCGCGATTTACGTGCGTTTAGCATTATAAAAAAACAGCGGCAGAGCGAGGCGATCGTTAGCTTTGTATTGGCCCCCGTTGACGGTGGCCAGGTAGCCAACTATAAACCGGGCCAGTATCTGGCAGTCTGCATTAACGACAGCAGCCTAGAACATCAGGAGATCCGTCAATATTCACTCACTACCTCACCTAACGGGAAGTCCTATCGCATCGCCGTAAAACGTGAGGAACAGGGTGTAGTATCTAACTTCCTGCACCAAACAGCCAAAGAAGGCGATGTCATTCAAATCATGCCACCTCGCGGTGATTTCTTCTTACAGGTGGAAACCACCGCTCCAGTGGCGTTGATTTCGGCTGGCGTGGGCCAGACGCCAATGCTGGCGATGCTGAATACCTTGCATGAAAATCAGCATCAGGCTGAAATTCATTGGCTTCATGCGGCTGAGAACGGCGCAGTGCACGCCTTTGGCGACGAAGTCACTACTATCGCTGGGCATATGCCTGCCTTGCGTAGCCACGTCTGGTACCGTGAGCCAAACGCCGATGATGCAAAAGGCCGCGACTATGACAGCCAGGGGCTAATGAACCTCAGCACCATGCGCAGCATGCTGAACAACCCGCAGATGCATTACTACATGTGTGGCCCGGTCCCCTTTATGCAATCGGTTGGTAAACAATTGCTGGCTATTGGCGTACAAGCCGAACAGATCCATTACGAATGTTTCGGCCCATATAAAGTATTGTAAAGATCGAAAGACTAAGACAGCAGCAAATTGTAATGCTTAGGGAGCCCATCTTTTTATCGAGATGGGCGCCCGTCAGCCTGTCTTCCTGAAGCGTTACTGCAGCTTCAGCGCTCGGGCAGCTTTCACCTGTTCGGAGATTTTACACTGCAATCGAAATATTGAATAATTAACCAGGAAGGATTCAGATCAAATCGCTTCTTCGTCCTGCTCACCGGTACGGATACGCACCACGCGTGCAACATCAAACACAAAGATCTTACCGTCACCAATCTTGCCGGTCTGGGCTGTCTGCATGATGGTTTCCACGCAGGTATCCACGATGTCGTCAGCCACTACAATTTCGATTTTTACCTTGGGCAGGAAGTCGACCATATATTCCGCACCACGGTAAAGTTCGGTATGGCCTTTCTGGCGACCAAAGCCTTTAACTTCGGTCACCGTCATCCCGGTAATACCGACTTCGGCCAGCGCTTCACGCACATCATCCAATTTAAACGGCTTGATAATGGCATCAATCTTTTTCATCGTTGTTCCTTAATTACCAATTTTTACGGCCAAAGCCGGAGGTGATTGGGTAGCGGCGGTCTTTACCAAAGTTACGTGCAGTAATACGCGGCCCAACGGCAGCCTGACGGCGTTTGTATTCGTTGATATCCACCAGGCGGATCACCTTACGCACCACAGCCTCTTCAAAACCATCAGCAACCAGATCGGCAACAGACTTGTCGTGCTCGACATAGCCTTCCAGTATTGCATCAAGAATGTCATACGGTGGCAGGCTATCCTGATCGAGCTGATCCGGCGCTAATTCGGCAGAAGGCGGACGGTCAATTACACGTTGTGGGATAACATAGGAGACGGTATTACGATATTCCGACAGTTTAAATACCAGCGTCTTGGGAACATCTTTCAATACGTCAAAACCACCGGCCATATCGCCATACAGCGTGGCATACCCTACCGCCATCTCGCTTTTGTTACCCGTAGTCAGTACGATGCTACGGCGTTTGTTAGACAGAGCCATCAACACCACACCACGGCAACGAGCCTGCAGGTTTTCTTCCGTTGTATCGCGTTCGCTACCGGCAAACATCGGTGACAGTTGATTCATAAAGGCATCGAACATCGGCTCAATAGAAACGATATCAAATTCTATCCCGAGAATGTCCGCCTCTTCTTTAGCATCAATGATGCTGATATCCGCAGTATAGCGGAACGGCATCATCAGGGCCTGTACCTTGTCTTTACCCAGTGCATCAACGGCAATCGCCAGAGTCAGCGCCGAGTCGATGCCACCAGACAGGCCAAGTACCGCACCTTTAAAACCATTTTTGGTCACATAGTCACGCACCGCCAGCACCAGCGCTTCATAAATCTGCGCCAACTGCGGTAATTCCGCCGCAGGTGCCGTCATAGGCACCACTTCCAGGCCGTTGAATTTCAACAAAGTGACCTGTTCGGCAAAGGCCGCAAGGCGATGGGTCATATTACCGGCAGCATCAAACACTTTGGAGCAGCCGTCAAAAATCAGCTCATCCTGCCCACCGATCTGGTTAAGATATACCAGTGGTAAACCGGTGCGCTGGCAATGCCCAGCCATCAGGGTTTTGCGGATATACGGTTTTTCGCGGTTATAGGGGGAAGCATTGATCGCCAGCAGGATTTCTGCCCCATCAGCCTTTGCTGCATCCACTGGCCCCGGAAGCCAAAGATCTTCACAAATCAACAGCCCCAGACGATAGCCTTTCAGTTCAATCACACCGCTTTTGTCACCCGCGTGGAAATAGCGCTTCTCGTCGAAAACGCCATAATTCGGTAGCTGTTGTTTGAAATAACGCGCCTGTAACTGCCCTGCGGAAAACAGAGATAGCGCGTTGTATAATTTGCCATCTTCACGCCACGGATGGCCCACCAGAATAGCCACATCGACAGAGGCCTGCTGCAAACGGTTCAGTTGAATATCACAACGCTGATAGAAATCATCACGGTACAGCAAGTCTTCCGGCGGATAGCCAGACAGCGCCAGCTCTGTGAACATAACCAGATCGGCCCCTGCCTTCTGCTGCTCTTGCACCGTTTGCAACATGCGCTCGCTGTTGCCTTCAATATCGCCCACCAGCAAATTCAGTTGGGCTAATGCGATGGAAAGTGATCTGCTCATATCTCTATGGTCTGCCATGCCACAACAAAGAAAGAGGAGTGTATACCCGTCGCCATTCAAGCTACAGCGTTGTTAGCTGCCTTCACTCACCCCAGTCACTTACTTGAGTAAGCTCTTGGGGCTTCGTTCTGTTGCCGCCTACCTGCAACTTGAATGAACTTGGGTATAAATCATCCCGGTTAATTTGTTGAGAACCTGTGTATACAGGCTCGGAAAAGAAAACATCATTCTTTGAAATCGTTGGCATCCAGTTCATGGCGCGACAACAATTTATAGAATTCAGTACGGTTACGGCCAGCCATGCGTGCGGCCTGGGTTACGTTGCCCTTGGTGATCTGCAATAGCTTACGCAGATAGTGCAATTCAAACTGGTTTCGTGCCTCGACAAAGGTTGGCAGTACAGTATTTTCCCCTTCCAGCGCCTGTTCAACCAGCGCCTCGCTGATTACCGGTGCAGTGGTCAATGCTACGCACTGTTCGATAACGTTAACCAACTGACGAACGTTTCCTGGCCAACTGGCGGTCATCAGGCGTTTCATGGCATCGGAGGAAAAACTGCGCACAAACGGTTTATGCCTCTGCGCCGAACCACGCAGCAGATGGTTTGCCAGCAGCGGAATATCTTCGGCACGTTCATTGAGTGCAGGGATTTTCAGGTTAACCACGTTCAGACGATAATAGAGATCTTCCCGAAACTCGTTTTTTGCCATCGCTTTGGGCAGGTCACGGTGAGTGGCGGAAATGATCCGTACATCAATATCTAAATCGCGATTACTGCCCAAAGGGCGTACTTTACGTTCTTGCAGCACGCGTAGCAGCTTCACCTGGAGCGAAAGTGGCATATCGCCAATCTCATCCAGGAACAACGTGCCCCCTGCCGCCGCCTGAAACAACCCCTCACGACTACTGACAGCGCCGGTAAATGCCCCTTTGGCATGTCCAAACAGTTCCGACTCCAGCAGTTGTTCCGGCAACGCACCGCAGTTGATGGCGATAAATGCTTTTTTCGCCCGCGGACTGGCGCTGTGGATGGCCTGCGCCAATACTTCTTTACCGGTACCACTCTGGCCGTTGATCAGCACGCTCACGTCCGATTGTGCCACCATCTTTGCTTGTTCAAGCAACCGCAACATGATCGGACTACGAGTGACAAAATCCTCACGCCAGCTGTCATCTCCGGCGGCAGGTGCCGAAAGCGATAGCGCTTCATCGATCGCTTTATACAATGCATCACGATCGACGGGCTTAGTCAGGAAGCTGAAAACGCCCTGCTGGGTTGCCGCAACCGCGTCCGGAATTGAACCATGCGCGGTCAGAATAATCACCGGCATTCCCGGCTGATATTTCTGGATTTCAACAAACAGCGCAATGCCGTCCATCTCATCCATACGCAAGTCGCTGATCACCAAGTCTATTTTTTCTCGTACCAGCAAGCGTAAAGCCTCTTGGCCACTTTCTGCCGTTGTAACATGAAAACCTTCGCTGGTCAGACGCATTCCCAGCAATTTGAGCAAGCTGGGATCGTCATCAACCAACAAAAGGTTGGCCGGTTTGCGAGCTGTCATTGTGCTGGAGACTCCTTATGAACGGGAAGCGGAACGTAGGTGTCTTCCGGCTCCACAGGCAAAGCGGTTCCTGACTCTTTTACCGGTGTGGATCCCGGTTTAGGCGATTTAGCAGGGGCTACGGGCTTGGGTTCAGCAGGGGTTTCAGGTTCTGGTTCAGCCATTTTAGCTGGAGCTGCGGGTTTGCCTGCTGCATCTATTTTGGATTGTGTGGCACTATTTTCCGGCATTTCACTCTGAATCGGCTTACGTGACGAGAGCTGACGCTCGATATCCGTCAGGTTTTCCAGCTTACGCGAGGTTTCACGCAGTTGCTCCTGCAAATGGTTCTTACTCTGACGCAATACATCTATCTGACTGTCTGAGGCTTCCTGCAGGTGCAGATAACGTGCACGTTCGTCGGACAAAGTAATTTGTAACATCTGCTGCTGACGCCACAATTGCAGCAACGGGCGTAGTACACTAGGGGATTCGAGACGATAGCTGCTTAGGCGCTCAACCATCTGCCGACGTTCGGCCAGTGTCGGTTCGGCGCTATCGAGCAAAATACTTTGTTTGAAAATATTGTACCAGTTGCTCTCTGGAAAGTTTTTTGCCAGTGCGCGAGCATCCGTGGTACCGATGCGCTCAGAACAATCCATTGCTCTAAGCCAATAAAGTGAATTTTCCAATACTTCTTCATCATCAAGCCCCCATAGCACGTCGCAACGGGCAATACGGTAGTCCACAACTTTAGTTTCAGGAATGCTCTCCTGCAGCTGTGTCAAACCGCTGCTGACGGAGCGATCGGCACACCCTATCAGTAGAAATGGCGCTAACAGGATCGCGCTGATGAAAGTAAACGGACATTTGCCAAGCGTTTCGCGTTGAGAGGAGCACGGTAAACCTTCGTTCTCTGGTAGATGAGTGCATTTAGACTCTGTGTGCATTTTTTATTCATTCTCGGCAGTTAATGGCAATTCAATTCGGAAGCAAACATCGGCATCTGGAATGTTAACCAGTTTCAATTCTCCGCGCATGCGACGGATACAATCTTGCGCGATACTCAATCCCAGCCCACTTCCTTTAACAGCCCCTTTCCGTTGGTGACTTCCCTGGAAAAAGGGCTCAAAAATCATGGCTTGTTCTGTTTCAGGGATCGGTGGACCGGTATTAGCGACGTCGATCTGCACCTGTTGACCAATATGACGGCTACGGATCCAAATGTTACCGGATTCCATGCCGTAGTGCACCGCATTGGAGTAGAGATTATCCAGTACACGCATTAATAAGGTCGGCTCTGCCCAGCAGATTTCCGCCTCAAGTTTTACTTCTGTGCGGATCATCTTGGCTCGCGCAGGTAAACTATGGGCAGCGACGATCATATCAACCAACTCTTCCAGTTCGACATTCTCGTGCTGCGCGGGGCCATCTGCCAGTTTGCGATTGTAATCCAGCAATTGTTCGATCAGTTGTTGCAGATGGCGGCTACTATGATCGAGGATTGCCACCACTTCTTTTTGGTCAGAGGTCAACGAACCCGCGACTTCATCGGCCAACAGTTCGGTTCCTTCACGCATACTGGCCAAGGGTGTTTTCAATTCATGAGAGATATGGCGCAGAAATTCATGACGCTGTGATTCCAGCCATGCCAAACGCTCGCTTAACCAGATAATCCGCTGAGCCAACGAGCGCAGCTCACGTGGTCCCTTGAAAGAAACAGTCATATCGATAGCTCGTCCTTCTCCCAGACGGTTAATCATACGCTCAACCGCTTTGACTGGCCCAATAATCATGCGGGTAAACAGCATAACCAACAGCACACTGACCAGAAACAGTATCAACGCCTGCCAGCCAAAGTATTGGCCACGTTCAGCAATCGCACGCTGTAGCTGCTGACCACGGGAAAAGACAACGTTACGAGTAGCCTGAACCATTTCAGCATTCGATATTGAGAATAATTCTAATAATTTAGAAGCGTCTTTATCTGGACCGCTGCTTTGACACTTGACAATCGCAAGCTCAGTCAACAGATTTCGCAATTTTTGGTAATAGCGTTCATCTGGAAGGACAGGGGCGTGAGCATCTAGCATCTGTGAATATTGTTTGCGCTGGTTTTGGTATAAGCGTTCCAGCGTTGGGTCCACGAGTACACAATACTGTCGATAACTGCGTTCCATTCCCAGCGCCACACTGGTCATCGCTTCACTGCGTCTGGCATCAACCAGCGTAGTGCGGTTAATATCTGCTGCCTGAGCACTGAGATGATCCAGACTCTGATAGGCCTGATAAGCCAATACCAATAGCGGCAACAGTACCAGCAGGAATGCCATTATCACTAACTGACGCAACGAACGCGGAAATAGACGCCATCTTTTCAAAAAAATCATCTCATTCTCTATCGGGTAATGGCTCGTCATGTACAAAGCGAGCGTGATCACACTCTGTCCCGTGCTTCAACAATAGGCTTTGGGATCTGCAAAGTTAGCGGCACCATCTTATTCTCTGCTGTGATGCTAACTGAGACGACGAGGAGAAAAAAGCCCGTCGGGTGATAATCCTCGAGTCAATTCGCAAAACGCTGCATCAAGGGCAAAAAAAAAAGCACTGGTCACAAGACTCAGTGCTCGATAAATCAATAAGTATTAACTGCCAATAAAAAACAGATGTATTACAAAAAGAAATTTGAGTATCCCTTAGCAGGCGTATTTAGCTTTATTTTCACGCTAACCTATGTGCCAAAGCTTTAATGGGGGATGAAAGTGTTGATAATGACTTTGACGCTGGGGCTTTCGCCCCATCGCAAGGAAAATGCGGATGCCCTTACGCGTCGTCCCCAGGGTGATGTAGCATAAGGCTGGCATCGAATCAGGACGAATAGCATCCATATGTATCCTGGATTGATGAACACTTCATCACAGTTGGATACAAGGCGGTGCCTCACTCAACGTGTCGTCCGATGCTTGATAAAGTCGCTTACGCTCCTGTTATCGGTTTAGTTGGACGATAGGCACCATTACTTTGGCATCATTCGGGGCTTATGAGGCGCTGTTCCGTCTATTACGGGGCCGATCATAAAAAGTTGAATGAGCAACTTGCCATATAAATGCACTATCCGTGCCAACTTTTTAAATTAAAATTAAACATATGTTTTTATTATATTTTTATAACAACACTTCGCTATAGCCTCTTCAAAAATGGCCAACGGTGGATAATAATCAGCCTCACCGTCGCCAATAACCGACAAGATAAGATGAATGCATTAATTAACATTTAAATCAATAAGTTAAATGTCACCTATTAGAGACAGGCTGTTAGGGGATTGTCGCGGAAAACCGACAAACTTGTAACACATTAAAAAATAAGACAATAAAAAGGGCACAATAGCTGTGCCCCAACATGTCTTGCTTCATCAATACCGGAAAGTTATCCCAGTTGCTTACGGGCGTTACGGAACATACGCACCCACGGGCTATCTTCGCCCCACTCTTTCGGATGCCAGGAGTTACTGACGGTACGGAAGACACGTTCTGGATGTGGCATCATCACCGTGGCACGACCATCAATGCTGGTCACTGCCGTGATGCCATTTGGTGAACCGTTAGGGTTAGCCGGATAAACTTCAGTCACCTGGCCACGATTATCAACAAAACGTAGAGCAACCAGGCCATGATGTTCCAAGGCAGCCAAATGAGCAGCATCACGCACTTCTACATAACCTTCACCATGGGAAACAGCAATAGGCATGCGCGAACCCACCATGTCCTGCATGAACAGAGATGGACTATTATCCACTTCAACCAGGCTGAAGCGAGCTTCAAAACGCTCAGACAGGTTTCGCACAAAGCGTGGCCAGTGTTCAGCTCCAGGGATAAGATCACGCAGATTGGACATCATTTGACAACCATTGCAAACACCCAATGCTAAAGTTTGTGGCCGATGAAAGAACGCAGCGAACTCGTCACGCACTCGGTCATTAAACAAGATAGATTTTGCCCAACCTTCACCCGCGCCCAATACATCACCATAAGAGAAACCGCCACAGGCAACTAAAGTATGAAAGGCTTGCAGGTCGCTGCGTCCTTCCAGCAAATCGCTCATGTGTACATCAACCGCATCAAAGCCGACGCGGTGGAACGCGGCTGCCATTTCTACATGAGAATTAACCCCTTGTTCACGTAGTATGGCAACTTTAGGACGTGTTCCCTTGGCAATATAAGGGGCCGCAATATCTTCATCCGGAGCAAAAGTCAGTTTAACGTTCAGACCCGGATCGCATTCGTCCTGCTTGGCTTGGTGTTCCTGATCGGCGTAATCAGGGTTGTCACGTAGACGCTGCATCTGCCAGGTGGTTTCAGCCCACCAGGTACGCAAGGTGCTACGGCTTTCGCTATATACCGTTTCGCCACCGCAAGTGATCACAAACCGATCTCCATGCTGGACTTGGCCTAAATGATGTACGTTGTCTGTTAGGCCATGAAGCGCAAATACCTGAGTTACGGCTTCCAATTGTGCAATAGGCACCTGGATCACTGCCCCCAACTCTTCGTTGAATAATGCAGCAAGAGAATCTTGCCCCAAAGCCTGGATATCAATATCGACGCCACAATGTCCTGCAAACGCCATTTCAGCCAAGGTGACCAACAGACCACCATCTGAACGATCGTGATAAGCCAATAGCGCGCCATCTGCCACCAGTTGCTGCATGGCATTGAAGAAATCCGCTAACTGTCCGACATTACGCACGTCGGCTGGTGTGTCACCGAGTTGGCGATACACCTGCGCCAGTGCCGTTGCCCCCAGAGCATTATGGCCATTACCCAGGTCGATCAGCATTAACGCCGTATCACCTTTGTCGGTGCGCAGCTGCGGCGTTACGGTATGACGAACATCTTCAACACGGGCAAATGCAGTGATCACCAACGACAACGGTGAAGTCATCTCACGTTGCTCATTACCTGTCTGCCAGCGAGTTTTCATCGACATTGAGTCTTTACCCACCGGAATGGTAATACCGAGCGCTGGACACAGTTCCTCACCCACCGCTTTCACAGCCTCATACAGGCCGGCGTCTTCCCCGGGATGGCCGGCTGCTGCCATCCAGTTGGCGGACAATTTGACACGTTTGAGCGAACCTATATTCGTCGCAGCCAGGTTGGTCAGCGCTTCGCCCACCGCTAGGCGCCCTGAAGCAGCAAAGTCCAACAATGCAACAGGCGCTCGTTCACCTATCGACATCGCCTCACCGTAGTAACTGTCAAGACTGGCTACCGTCACCGCACAGTCTGCTACCGGGATCTGCCATGGACCAACCATCTGATCGCGTGCCACCATTCCGGTGACGGTACGGTCACCAATGGTGATTAGGAAGGTTTTCTCCGCCACGGCTGGCAGATGTAACACGCGTTTCACCGCGTCGGCGAGGGTAATATTTGAACGCTGTAATGCCTCGCCACGTGCCTGCTGACTCTGAACATCGCGGGTCATTTTAGGCGTTTTACCCAGCAGGACGTCTAACGGCATATCTATAGGTTGATTGCCAAAATGACGGTCGTTAAGCGTTAAATGACGTTCTTGCGTCGCTTCACCAATCACCGCATAGGGCGCACGTTCACGACGACAAATAGCATCAAACTGAGCCATCTGTTCTGGCGCAACAGCCAGGACATAACGCTCTTGCGATTCGTTACACCACACTTCCAGCGGGCTCATGCCCGGTTCATCGTTCAAAACCTCACGCAGTTCAAAGCGGCCACCTCGCCCACCGTCACTGACCAGTTCTGGCATGGCGTTCGATAGTCCCCCCGCACCAACATCATGGATGAACAGGATCGGGTTGTGATCTCCTAGCTGCCAGCAACGGTCAATCACTTCCTGACAACGGCGTTCCATTTCCGGGTTATCACGCTGCACAGAGGCAAAATCCAAATCGGCATCAGACTGCCCTGAAGCCATAGAGGATGCCGCTCCTCCGCCTAAACCGATATTCATCGCCGGGCCACCCAACACAACCAGTTTGGCACCTACGCTGATCTCCCCTTTCTGCACATGGTCAGCACGGATATTGCCCAGTCCGCCTGCCAGCATGATGGGTTTATGATAACCACGTAGTTCAACACCATTGTGGCTATTGACGCGTTCTTCATAAGTACGGAAGTACCCTAGCAACGCTGGGCGTCCAAATTCGTTGTTGAATGCAGCCCCCCCCAATGGCCCCTCAGTCATGATATCCAGAGCACTAACAATACGTTCCGGCTTACCGAAATCCTCTTCCCATGGCTGTTCAAAACCAGGAATGCGCAAGTTGGAAACCGAGAAGCCCACCAGACCGGCTTTCGGCTTGGCACCACGCCCCGTCGCGCCTTCATCACGGATCTCACCACCGGAACCAGTAGCAGCACCCGGCCATGGGGAAATTGCTGTCGGGTGGTTATGCGTTTCTACTTTCATCAGGATGTGTGTTTCTTCCTGATGATAGTCATACTGGCCATTTTCCGGTGAGGGGAAGAAACGCCCAACGTTTGAGCCTTCCATCACCGCAGCATTGTCTTTATAGGCAGAAAGTACATAGTCCGGCGTTTGCTCAAAGGTATTCTTGATCATTTTGAACAGCGACTTGGATTGTTGTTCGCCGTCGATGATCCAATCAGCGTTGAAAATTTTGTGCCGGCAATGCTCAGAGTTAGCCTGGGCAAACATATACAGTTCGACATCCGTCGGGTTACGTTCCAAGCCGGTAAAGGCTGCCAGTAGGTAGTCGATCTCGTCCTGTGCCAGTGCCAAGCCCAGTTTGCTATTGGCTTGCTCCAAGGCGCTGCGACCTTGGCCGAGCACGTCGACCTCCTGATAAGGGGCGGGCTGATGGTGAGAAAATAATTTTTCTGCTTGTTGCAGTTCGCTGAATACCGTTTCCATCATGCGATCGTGTAGTAACGAGGCTAATGTCCGCCACTGAGCATCACCTAACTCTGGTGCGGAAACATAAAATGCCAAGCCGCGCTCAATACGGACGATCTGAGTCAAACCGCAGTTGTGAGCAATATCTGTCGCTTTAGAAGACCAGGGGGAAATTGTACCCGGGCGCGGCGTAACCAGCATCAAACGGCCTTCAGGGGCATGTGTAGCGAGAGAAGGGCCATACTTTAGTAGCCGTTGCAATTTTGCGCGTTCTTCAGCACTGAGTGGTGCGCTGATATCGACAAAATGAACGTATTCGGCGTAGATATCGCCAATCGGCAGTTGAGCCTCCTGGCAGCGTGACAGTAGTTTGGTAATACGAAAAGCCGACAAAGCGGGCGAACCACGCAGTATTTCCATAATCAGAGTTCTCTCGTCTTCGAAGCCACTGAACTCAGTGCTTCATTGGGCGCAACAGGGGAAAACGCGCGCCATTATAGATAATCCTCACCGCCGACGAAACCGTTTGCGTGGCTATTATTCATAAAAGCTATTCTCTCCACCGAATTGCCATAGCCTGTCAATAAAGTTGCACGCTGCCATTTTGTTGAGCAAAATGCCCTGACACTGGTGATTTAACCATGATAAAACTAAGATTCCGACCAGCATGAAGCGTGCACTTATTTGAGATAACTATTTGAAAATATTTAAAATAAGTTACATCCTAATCGGTATTGCCACCGTACTTTTGGCTGTTGCCCTATGGTCTAACATTGCCTGGCGTGGTGGTTTAGGAGATCAACTTGAAGCCATAAAATCACGGGGAGAACTGCGTATCAGCACACTAAACTCACCGCTGACCTATTTCAGTACCAAGCGGGGGCCACGTGGCTTTGACTATGAATTGGCCAAAAGCTTTGCCAATTATCTCGGGGTAAAACTGGTGGTGATACCGCATAAAAATATCAATGACCTGTTTGACGCTTTAGAAGATGGTAATGCCGACCTGCTTGCCGCTGGTTTGATCTACAACCGGGACCGTCTTCATCGCTTCAAAGCAGGTCCAGCTTATTACTCTGTATCCCAGCAGGTCGTCTACAGCTTAGGAACTCCGCGACCTAAAACCTTCGCAGATATGAAAGGCAAGTTAGCGGTTGCTGCAGGCTCAGCGCACGTCAGCACGCTAAAAAAACTCCAGAAGGAGAAATATCCAAACCTCCGTTGGGAATCCTCAAACGAACTCACATCCAAAGAACTATTAGAAAAAGTGACCGAGGGTAAACTGGATTACACTATCGGAGATTCCGTCACCGTTGCTCTCCAGCAACGGATCAATCCGCAACTGGCAGTCGCCTTTGATGTGACTGAAGAAGAGCCGGTAACCTGGTATTTGAAACGTGGGCATGATGACAGTCTTTATGCCGCATTACTGGATTTTTATAGTCAAAAAGTAGAGGACGGTACGCTTGCCAGGCTGGAAGAGAAATACCTTGGCCACGTAAGGAGCTTTGATTACGTCGATACCAAAACGTTTCTTTCGGCAATAGACGCTGTATTACCCAGCTTCCGCTCGCTGTTTGAAAAACATGCCAAAGAGATTGATTGGAAACTCTTGGCGGCTATCGCCTATCAAGAGTCACACTGGGACCCCCAAGCCACTTCTCCAACGGGTGTAAGAGGTATGATGATGCTGACACGGGCCACGGCTGACGGTCTTGGCGTTAGCGACAGGCTCGATCCAGAAGAGAGTATTCAAGGTGGAGCACGTTATCTGCAACACTTGATGGAAAAAGTTCCTGCGAGTGTACCGGAAGATGAGCGTATCTGGTTCGCCCTCGCTGGCTACAATATGGGCTGGGGCCATATGTTGGATGCCCGCAAACTAACTAAAAGTCAGCGAGGTAACCCTGACAGTTGGGTCGATGTGAAACAACGGTTGCCGATGCTCAGCCAAAAACGCTATTCCCGATTACTCACCTACGGCTATGCGCGTGGCCACGAAGCTTATAAGTATGTGGAAAATATCCGCCGTTATCAGGTCAGCCTCGTAGGTTATTTGCAGGAAAAAGAGAAAAAGGCAACGCTAAATGCATCAAAACACACAGAGTCAAATAAGGGATACCCAGCAGTCGATGCCAAACTGGCACTCAACTTTTAATTATCCCGGTTTGTTGCGTCAGTTTAAGCGCTTTTTTCTGTTCACGACGCAAGCGAAAAAAATTACTCAGGGTTGTTGAACACTCTTCAGCCAACACTCCTGAGACAATTTCCACCTGGTGATTCATTCCTGGGTGGCGCAAAATATCAACCAGCGAGCCAGCCGCACCGGTTTTTTCGTCAGCCGCGCCATACACCAAGCGACTTATGCGGCTATGTATCATCGCACCGGCACACATCACACAAGGTTCAAGAGTGACATAAAGTGTCGCATCGAGTAACCGATAGTTCTGCAGCACACTCCCCCCCTGACGTAACGCCATGATCTCTGCATGAGCAGTTGGGTCATGACGCCCAATCGGCCGATTCCACCCTTCACCAATGACCTGATTGTTGAGTACCAGTAACGCCCCTACCGGTACCTCACCTTCCTCCTGCGCACGCTTAGCCAGACTTAACGCCTGACGCATCCAATACTCATCATTATATTCGTTCATTGCTCAATCCTCGTGCGCTTAGCGGCGAGCATTATACTGAGCATCTGCCTATGACTGAAGCGTGATGAGAGATGCTATGCGGCTTTGTTTTGGCTTATTCGCAACTCATTTGCATTGCAATTTGTTCCAGCGTTCCTCAAGCCGCATGCTCAACGTTCATTTTGTTACGACCAAACCTGTTGGGAAAAATCGGCTTGCAGGAACCACGTCACATACAAACAACAATAGACAGATAACATTAAATTAAGTGATGATTAAAAAGAGAACATTTTGCAATCAACATGCTAGAAATTTAAAAAAACGTTAATAATCAATATATAATATATTAATGGCTTTCACTAACAAAGTTGAGGTAGATCATATTAAGTTAATGATTAGCAGGGTAGGTTTTATGTACATAAAAGCCTTTATAAGGAGTTGTTTATGGCTGTCTCAACATTTTTTATCCCCTCCATTAACATGATTGGTTCCGGCTGTCTGGAAGACGCAGTAAAAACCATGAAAGAGCATGGTCTGTGTCGCGCGCTGGTTGTTACCGACAAGGTTTTGAACGGTATTGGTGTCGTTGCTCAAGTACAACAGCTACTGGCAACACAACAAATCGAAAGTTGTGTCTATGATGGTACTCACCCCAATCCAACAACAGAGAATGTAAAACAAGGTCTCCTTTTACTGCATGAGTATCGCTGTGATTGCGTGATTTCACTCGGTGGTGGTTCACCTCACGATTGCGCTAAAGGGATTGCTCTAGTCGCTGCCAACGGTGGAGAAATCAGGGATTATGAGGGGGTTGATCGTTCAGCCAAGCCACAGTTACCCATGGTCGCTATTAATACCACCGCGGGCACTGCTTCCGAAATGACGCGTTTTTGTATTATTACTGACGAAACACGCCATATCAAAATGGCAATTGTTGATAAACATGTCACCCCAATCATTTCGGTCAACGACCCGGATCTGATGGTTGGCATGCCAAAAGGCCTTACCGCAGCCACCGGTATGGACGCGCTGACACACGCTATCGAAGCCTATGTATCCAGTGCGGCGAACCCTATTACTGACGCCTGCGCACTGAAAGCCGCGACCATGATTGCGGAGTCACTCCGTGATGCCGTTACCGATGGGCAGAACATGCAGGCACGAGAGAATATGGCCTATGCCCAATTCCTGGCAGGTATGGCCTTCAATAATGCCTCGCTAGGCTATGTACATGCCATGGCGCACCAACTCGGTGGTTTCTACAATTTGCCACACGGCGTATGTAATGCCGTCTTGTTGCCGCACGTACAAACGTTCAATGCGACCGTCGCCGCAGGACGTTTGAAAGACATTGCCGCTGCTATGGGAGTGAATGTTACAGAGCTAAACGATCAGCAAGGAGCATCTCAGTGTATCGCTGCCATCCGCCAGTTAGCAAAAGACGTGGGCATCCCTGCGGGTTTACACGAACTGAACGTCAAAGAGGAGGATTTTGATGTGCTTGCTGCTAACGCATTAAAAGATGCCTGCGGATTCACCAATCCGATCCAGGCTAGCCACGAACAGATTGTTGCTATCTTTAAAGCAGCAATGTAATCCTCCCCTCTGTCCAGAGTGCTCTAAAAAACTTGGGCTGTGTCCCTTAATTTTACGCAAGTGCCGCTAGCGTGCAATTAAGGGGCACAGCCTGGCTAGGATGTGGGAAATATGCATTTATTCCAACTGATGTAACTCACCTTCTTTACTGACACGCCAACGATGCTCGCAGCAATACAACAACGGATTATCCTGTTTGCTATCACTATAGCCACTGAATAGTTTGAGTGGTGCACCCAAACGTTGCTCAAGTTGCACAACCTTTTGCACCCCGAGACAGCGCATCGGCAACACCCAGCCGCCATTGCGACGTGCCATTTGGCTTCCCACTAAACGCACACGTGATAGAAACGCCGAATCCTGATAAATCTGCGTCACCAACCTTTCAGGTGAGCCGGTGATCAGCCATACCTGCGTATCTTTTGCATCAAGATACTGGCGCAATCGCATCTGTACCACAGGAAATGCGGTCACTTTGTTGCGGAAATGAGTCACAAATTGCGATTCAAGCGCTTTCAGCTTGCTCTCCGAACGGCCAAAAGTCATAGACCATAGCAGCAAACTCATCGGCCAGCGCGTTGCTCTTCCGCCAAGCAACATGCCTAAACCAACAACCGGCAGTAACGGCACAACCAACAGCAGATTTAATGGTAAATGACAAATCAAATAAAGTAGGAAGCGGCCAAACATGTCTTCCTGATGCAAGGTGCCATCCAGATCGAAAAACACTACCCGACAGCCGTGCTCGGCCTCTTGGTTTGGTTTGTCTGTCAAGCGTTACTCCTTAGGATCGTTAAGCCCCCATTATTTGGGGAAATATCAGTTTCAGCCAAGTGATAAGCCCGCTATAACCTTTTTGTAGAACGCTACCTTTATCACGACACAGTTATCCGGTTAGATCCGCTGGTTATTGCACTATTGCGGTAAGGTCAAACAGCTAGTGAAAAAATGGTTTCAAGGCGTATAATCTGCGCTCCAAAAAATATCCCTAGAGATAATGAGAGAGTCATCATGGCCCTGCTAATCACACATAAATGTATCAATTGCGATATGTGCGAACCAGAATGCCCAAATCAGGCCATTTCGATGGGAGATGATATTTACCACATCGATGCTAACCGCTGCACCGAGTGCGTAGGCCACTACGATACTCCAACCTGTCAGCAAGTGTGCCCGATCGATAACACCATCATTATCGATCCACAACATATAGAGAGCCAGGAACAACTGTGGGAAAAGTTTGTTGTACTGCATCACGCCGATAGCCTGTAAATCAACTATTAGGCCTTATCCCTCCATGATCACCGTCGCACAAGCATAACGCCGTTCATCCGCCAGAGAAACGTGGATTGACTTGACCCCCATTTCCTTAGCGGTTTCGGCAGCACGCTCATGTAACCGGATATTCGGTTTGCCTAAAGCATCATTAAAAACTTCGAACTGATTGAATGCCAGACCATTACGGATACCGGTACCAAATGCTTTAGCTACCGCTTCCTTCACCGCAAAACGTTTAGCCAGAAAGCGCACCGGTTGCTGATGCTGTTGATATATCTCCCATTCTGGCTGGCTCAGCACCCGACGGGCCAAACGATCACCGCTACGTTCGACCACCGCTTCGATGCGCGCTATCTCAACGATATCGGTGCCTAAACCAAGAACCGCCATTAGCGCCGTGCTTCCCGCATCAGCAGTTTCATATCGGCCACCGCCGCAGGTAAGCCAGTCATCACCGCTTGACCAATAATAGAATGGCCGATATTCAATTCGTGCATCTCTGGCAAAGCAGCGATCGGTTGCACGTTGTGGTAGGTCAAACCATGACCTGCGTTGACTTTCAGCCCTTTACCAGCTGCGTAGGTCGCCGCTTTGGCAATGCGCGACAGCTCAGCCTGAACGGTCAGTTCGCCCTCAGCTTCAGCATAGGCGCCAGTATGAATTTCAATATAGGGGGCACCTACGGAAACAGCAGCATCAATCTGGCGATGATCGGCATCGATAAACAATGATACCAAGATACCGGCCTGTGATAAGCGTTCAACCGCTACGGTCATTTTGTCCAATTGCCCCGCAACGTCCAATCCGCCTTCAGTAGTAACCTCTTGACGCTTTTCCGGAACCAGGCAACAGAACTGGGGTTTCAGCTCAATCGCAATATCAAGCATTTCGTCGGTGACGGCCATTTCAAGATTCATACGCGTTTGAATGGTCTGGCGCAGAATACGTACATCACGATCGGTGATGTGACGACGATCTTCACGCAAATGAACGGTGATACCATCAGCCCCCGCTTGCTCAGCAATAAACGCCGCCTGCACCGGGTCCGGGTAGTTGGTTCCACGCGCATTACGTAACGTGGCAATATGATCGATATTAACACCCAGCAGCAAATCAGCCATGACGACCTCTAGAAAGTGATTTCAGTAGCCGCAGTTTACACGCCAGCCGAAATCGACAAAAGCAGAAAGATAGCAGGCTGTATCCCTTCATTGCGAGCGAACACCATGGGCAATTAGGTTACGACCTAGGTTTCATCAACAAGGTGATTAGGTTGTTTACGCACAAATTGGCGAAACAGCTCACGGCTCTTTAGTGGTTTACCACCGAGATAGGGTTTTAGCGCCATGCGGGTAAAACGTTTGGCGGCACGCAGAGTTTCTGCATCAGGGAATTGACGTGCGGCCAGCGCTCGTAACTCACGACCGGTAAAGCTGTGATGGTCCACGACCAACGTGGCGATAAACCCTTTCTCTTCACGGTAGCGATACGTCATTCCGTCATCTACCGGCTCACCACTGCCAGCACAATGGAGAAAATCGAGCCCGTACCCCAGATGCCTTAGCAAGGCCAGCTCAAACTGTCGCAGGGCCACCTCTGGTGAGCTCTCCTCTGCTGCCAGTGCCTGTAGACACTGCAGGTAGTCGAAGAATAGGACTGAATAGTTGGTTCCCTGCTCCAGCACCCGTGACAGCAGTTCGTTTACATAAAGGCCGCTATAAAGCATCGTGCCAGTGAGGGGTAAACCAAGAGAGATCGCTTCGGCGTTACGCAGCGTTTTTACTTCACCACGCCCGCCCCAGCGTACTAGCAAAGGGGTAAAGGGCTGCAAGCAGCCCTTCAGATTGGAACGGCGACTACGCGCGCCTTTTGCCAGTAAACGTACTCGCCCTTGGCTTTCAGTGAATAGATCCAGCATCAAGCTGGTTTCACTGTACGGCCACCCATGCAGGACGAAAGCGCGTTCCCAGCCTTCCATCGAAGTTACTTCAGATCGTCAACATAGCCCAGACTGCGCAACGCACGCTCATCGTCCGCCCAGCCGGATTTTACTTTAACCCATAGTTCCAGATGTACCTTGGCTTCAAACATCTGTTCCATATCCTGACGTGCTTCGATACCAATCGTTTTGATCTTCGAGCCTTTGTTGCCGATGACCATTTTTTTCTGACCTTCACGCTCTACCAAGATCAAACCGTGGACATCGTAACCTCCGCGATCGTTGGCAACGAACTGTTCGATTTCCACCGTGACCGAGTACGGCAGTTCTTCACCGAGGAAACGCATCAGCTTTTCGCGGATAATCTCCGAAGCCATAAAGCGCTGGGAACGGTCGGTAATATAATCCTCAGGGAAGTGATGTCCTGCTTCCGGCAGGAGTTTACGAACAATAGCAGCAATCGTATCCAGGTTCGTTCCTTTTTCAGCGGAGATTGGCACCACATCAAGGAAATTCATCTGCTGGCTGAGGAAAGAGATATGCGGCAACAAACGTGATTTATCGGTAACGTTATCGACCTTGTTAATTGCCAACAGTACCGGGCACTTCAGGCTACGTAGTTTATTGACCACCATCTCATCATCGGCAGTCCAGTGAGTGCCTTCCACCACGAAGATCACCAATTCCACATCACCAATCGAGCTGCTGGCAGCGCGGTTCATCAAACGGTTGATGGCTCGTTTTTCCTCAATATGCAGCCCAGGGGTATCTACATAGATGGCTTGATAAGGCCCTTCGGTATGGATCCCCATAATACGGTGACGTGTCGTCTGTGGTTTACGCGAGGTGATAGAGACTTTTTGCCCTAGCAACTGGTTCAACAGCGTCGATTTGCCCACGTTAGGACGACCAACGATCGCGATAAAACCACAGTATTGTTTTTCTTCGCTCATTCAAGCTCCAGCTTTTTCAGCGCCTGTTCTGCTGCTGCCTGTTCGGCTTTACGGCGGCTTGAACCAGTTCCCACAACGGGCTCGTTCAACCCACTCACATGACAGTGGATAGTAAATTCCTGATCGTGCGCTTCACCGTGAACCTGCACCACCAGATAGGATGGCAACGGCAGATGACGACCTTGTAAAAACTCCTGCAAGCGAGTTTTTGGATCTTTTTGTTTATCACCGGGGCTGATTTCGTCTAACCGACTGCGATACCAATCCAAAATCAGGCGCTCGACGGTTTGAATATCGCTATCCAAAAACACGCCGCCGATTAATGCTTCTACAGTGTCCGCCAAGATTGACTCACGGCGGAATCCACCGCTTTTAAGCTCACCTGGCCCCAGGCGCAAACATTCACCGAGATCAAACTCACGCGCCATCTCCGCCAGCGTATTCCCTCTCACCAGGGTGGCACGCATACGGCTCATATCCCCTTCATCAACACGAGGAAAACGTTGATAAAGCGCGTTAGCGATGACAAAGCTAAGAATAGAGTCGCCCAGAAACTCAAGACGTTCATTGTGTCTGCTGCTGGCGCTACGGTGAGTTAACGCTTGCAGTAAGAGCTCCTGCTGTTGAAAAGTATAGCCCAGCTTACGCTGCAACCTATTTATTACGATGGGATTCATGAGTTACCAATAGTTCAATAATGCGCCAAAAACTTGCAGCATACGGAACAGGCCTGCTTCGCCAAAAATCAACTCAAAGCTGTTTCGTTTGCAGTAGCGCCCAAAAGGGAGCCAACTTTTATCGCTCGAGAGGCTATTCTACAACGAGTGGAAATATAATGCTGCGTTTATATATATACCGGATGTATTTCAAGTTGCAGGCAAGTGATGTTTAACACTGGAGTTACAACAGATTAGAAGACCGCGTAGGGCTCTGGATTTTGAAACTGCAGCCATTACTGGCTGCAGTAAAAACGAAGGCTAATAAAATCTATTAATGAATCCCGCCGATACGGCTAAGTCTTACGCCCGTTGGCCACTCACCTTCCTGTTTCTCGAAACTCATCCAGATGGCCGTGGCTTTACCCACCAGATTCCTTTCAGGAACAAAGCCCCAATAACGGCTATCCGCACTATTATCGCGATTATCACCCATCATGAAGTAATGCCCTGCCGGAACGACCCATTCGGCAAATGGTTTTCCCGGTTGCTGGTAGTAGCCCCTGACCTGATCCTGTGCGCCTGGCACAGTGAGAATACGATGTGTAACGTTACCCAGCGTCTCTTTGCGCTCGACCAAGCGAACGCCTCCCTGTGGCACGTTCTCATTCAATGGGGTCTGGAAGAAACCTTTACTGATTTCCCCCATATTGGTGCTACTAAACATCTGCACAAAATCACTTGGCTGCATATCACTGTAGGTAACTGCCAACGAGTTATCGCATGATTGCCCATCATTACAAGAGGGTTGGACAGTCACGCGCTTACTGACGGGATCATAGGTGACACGATCACCAGGCAGGCCGATAACACGTTTGATATAATCCAGTTTCGTATCCAGTGGATATTTAAATACGGCAATATCGCCACGTTTAGGATGCCCCGTTTCAATGAGCGTCGTTTGGGTGATAGGATCCTTAATGCCGTAAGCAAATTTTTCCACCAAAATAAAATCACCAATTAACAACGTCGGCATCATCGAGCCAGAAGGGATTTGGAATGGTTCATAAATAAATGAACGCACCACAAATACCAGCAGCAATACAGGGAAGACCGAAGAACCGGTTTCAACCCAACCCGGCTGCTTTGCAATATTGGCCAGCGTTTTTTCGTCAACTGCACCTGCGGCCTGTTCATTGACCGCAGCAATTTTCGCCCGACGTGCAGGCGCCCATTTAAAGCGCTCAAAGCACCAGATGATCCCAGTCACCAGCGTTGCAATTGCCAAGATCAGGGCAAACATATTCGCCATGCAAACTCCCTAGTTGCGTGAGCTCTCGCTCTTACTTGTCTTTACCAACGTGCAGAATAGCCAGGAACGCTTCCTGTGGTAACTCAACGTTACCCACCTGCTTCATACGCTTCTTACCGTCTTTCTGTTTCTGCAAAAGCTTTTTCTTACGGCTAACGTCACCGCCATAGCATTTTGCCAGAACGTTTTTACGCAGCTGTTTCACCGTGGAGCGAGCAATAATATGGTTGCCTATCGCTGCCTGAATGGCAATATCGAATTGCTGACGTGGGATCAGGTCTTTCATTTTTTCAACCAACTCACGACCCCGATACTGCGAATTATCACGGTGAGTAATCAGCGCGAGTGCATCAACACGCTCGTTATTGATTAATACGTCGACACGCACCATATCCGAAGCCTGGAAACGTTTGAAGTTATAATCTAAAGAAGCATAACCACGCGATGTAGATTTTAGACGGTCAAAGAAATCGAGCACCACCTCAGCCATTGGAATTTCGTAGGTCAGCGCCACCTGATTACCGTGGTAAACCATATTGGTCTGCACACCGCGCTTCTCAACGCATAGCGTGATAACGTTACCCAGATATTCCTGTGGCATTAGCATATGACATTCAGCAATAGGCTCACGCAACTCGGCAATGTTATTCAAGGCTGGCAACTTGGAAGGGCTGTCGACGTAGATGGTTTCATTACTGGTGGTTTCCACTTCATACACCACCGTTGGTGCCGTAGTGATCAATTCCAGATCGTATTCACGCTCCAAACGTTCCTGAATGATCTCCATGTGCAACAACCCCAGGAAACCACAGCGGAAACCAAAGCCCAACGCAGTGGAACTTTCCGGTTCATAAAACAGAGAGGCGTCGTTCAGGCTCAGCTTACCCAAGGCATCGCGGAACGCTTCATAATCATCAGAACTGATTGGAAACAGGCCAGCATAGACCTGTGGTTTTACCTTTTTGAAACCTGGCAGCATTTTGTCTGCTGGCTGACGTGCCAATGTCAAAGTATCACCAACTGGTGCGCCGAGAATGTCTTTAATAGCGCAAACCAGCCAACCCACTTCGCCACAGTTCAATACATCGCGATCGATACGTTTAGGGGTGAAAATCCCCAGACGATCGGCGTTATAGGTTTGGCCAGTACTCATTACCTTGATTTTGTCTCCCTTGCGCAACGTACCGTTTTTCACGCGGATCAGGGAAACGACACCAAGGTAGTTATCAAACCATGAGTCAATAATCAGTGCCTGCAGCGGTGCATCCGGATCACCTTCCGGTGGAGGAATGTCACGTACCAAACGTTCAAGCACATCAGGTACGCCTAGGCCGGTTTTCGCTGAGCAACGCACAGCGTCAGTAGCATCTATGCCCACAATATCTTCAATTTCCTGTGCGGCACGATCCGGATCGGCGGCTGGCAGGTCAATCTTGTTCAAGACCGGGACAACTTCCAGATTCATGTCTAGCGCGGTATAACAGTTGGCCAATGTCTGTGCTTCTACCCCCTGCCCTGCATCCACCACCAGCAACGCACCTTCACAGGCAGCCAATGAACGGGAAACCTCATAAGAGAAGTCAACGTGTCCAGGCGTGTCGATAAAGTTCAGATGATAAGTCTGGCCATCTAACGCTTTGTAATCGAGTGTTACGCTTTGCGCTTTGATAGTAATACCACGCTCACGCTCCAGATCCATCGAATCCAGCACCTGGGAAGCCATTTCACGTTCGGTCAGGCCACCGCAAATTTGAATAATACGGTCAGACAACGTCGACTTACCGTGGTCAATATGGGCAATAATGGAGAAATTTCGTATATGCTTCATTATAAATGTTTTTCTGCCTTGGTATTTCTGAATTACTCGCCTATGGAAACCCGCATGGACATAAAGCGACAGTGAATGGGTTCGGCCGTCTTTCGCCTGAATCGCTGCATTCTACATGCCATGACACTGAAAACCTAGAGATCGGTTCAGTGAAGGCATTCAATTATGCATGCTTTAGTGTTACAGAGAGACACAGTTTATGAAAGCAGATCTTTATATGATAAAAACCATACTTTTAATGTGATTTAAACTTATTGCATAAAGTATAGACGAGACAACAGCTTGATAAACATGAGTAAACGGCCACCGTTCGCTAAATAATTTTGGGAATCTAAAGGTGGCAGCAAGTTTAAACGGGGTCTTCTGTTTGAGTATGCAAACGTATGGCTCCAGGCGGCAAACCAATCTGCAAGACAACGGGTTGAAAATCGGCTTGTTTATCAAAATACGGTGTCAACAAGCGAACCACCGTAAAAGCGCCCATTCCTCCCAGGACAGCACCAAGTAAGGCAGCGGCGTCACTGCCCAACAACCACTGTAATAGTCCCCCCCCCAGAATGACAGCGAAGAGCGGTACCATGTAGACCAACGTTGCTGAACGTAACAAACTACCTTCGGCAATGCCTATTTCTACACGCTGACCAGGTTCAAGAGGTTGTGCAATTTGTAGCTGCAAATAATGTTCACTTCCCGGAGCTAACTCGTTCAGTGCATGAACGCCACACCCTGAACGCCCGGAACAGCTGCCACACCCAGATTTGGGTTCACAGCGCAGCAAAGCTACACCCTGTTGCCACGAAACAACAGTCGCCCACTCTTTCATCATTGCGGTGATACCTTGAAGGAAACGCTGTCGGCAATACGTTTGGCCGTTGACGGTGGCAACTCACCAACGACGGTAATTTCATTGCCATTACGACTTTCAGTCTGGATTGTCCTGCGCCCCTGACGATAAAACTGTTGCCCAACATTATTGCCCGAAGGGCTAACATTGACCGAGAAACTGAATAGGCCATCACTATACAAGCGCGACTCTACCGGATCTGCCACATTTGGCAACTTACGGCGATTTCGAGCAACTTCATTTACCCCTTCAGGAAGCCAACCGGTATCCCAAGCCAACTTCACATTTTCAGCAGCGGGTAAAGACAGTAACGGTGGAAGGTTAGCTTTGAGTAAACCTTGCATAACGTGCTTCACCTGATCGCCTATTAATACCGAAATAACGCGATATTGCTCCAGTGTTTCACCATCACGATCAAGCAAATCAACACGCAACGGCAGCTTGGATTCAATATCCATCCAGACAATATAGCTGTAACGGGAACCATCTCGAGCCACGACACGAAAGACATCACATGGTGTATCGGAAATGCGGGTGCGCCCGACGGAAATGAAGTCGTAATACTTTGCAAGATAGTCAAAATCAGCAAAAACGATAGCTGGCATTGCATCGACAATATGATCGCCAGATAGCGTAAAAGGCTCTAATCCGGGTTCAAAATAGCTGATGCCCCCGCCGCGTTGCAGTATTTCCCTGCGTGGGCCATCCATATGCAGCAGTTGGCCTAAAGGCTGGTTGTCGATTACCGCATGACGATAGCGTAACGAATCGATGCCCTGTTTGCTGATACTGATATAGGCGAGTTCATAATTGAGTGAACGGCTGGCAATGCTCATCTGTTGCAATATCGCCCCGGACGCAGGTTGCGCCGAGGCGATATTTGAATTGAACAAGCTGACCGTTGTTAGTAAACAAGCAGAAAACCAGATTTGCTTCATTACTGCTGCTGAATTCCTAAAGACTGAGTTCCAGGAACCTGAATAGCCGCCTGTTTTGACGGACTTTGCTCAAGCTGCAGCTGTTCAGAATGTAAACGGCGCTGTAGTTCATAATCCTGTAACATAGCATTAATGCGCTTACGTTGTTCTTGTACCTGCTGCCGTTGGCCACTACCAGTACCCGTCGAGAAACTGTCAGCAGGGACACCAAGGCTAACTGGAGAAGCTTGTCCCATAATAGGTAACGTATTAAACACTGGCGATTCAATGTTTCCAGGCGACACATCTGGTTGATTGTAGTGTTGCACACCGACAATCACAGCTAAAGAAACACAAGCCGCAATGCCCACCTGTGTAATCTGACTTGCCCAAGGACGAACCTTGTGCCAGAACGGCAGTTTTTCCCAAGTGTGGGGATGAGGCTGAGACTCAGAAACTTCCAAAGGAACCAATCGAGCCGGTTCTTTTTCTAACGCAGCTGCAACACGATCTGCAATATCGAGATGCATTACTTGTCCAATATCACCTCGCAATGTGTCACGAATCAGGTGATAGCCCTGCCAACTTTTTTGAAGTGCTCTATCTCTACACAACGAACCTAACAGCTCCTTGTCGAGCATTTCACCGTCCATCAGAGCGGAAAGCTTTTCTTTCTGCATGCCTAAGTACCCTTCCAGTGTCCGCCATCGCTAACGTTGGATCAGCGGTTGAACTTTATTATCGATAGCCTCCCGAGCGCGGAAAATACGCGAACGTACCGTTCCTACGGGGCAATCCATGATGACTGCTATTTCTTCGTAGCTTAAACCATCCAGCTCCCGCAAGGTAATCGCCATGCGAAGATCCTCCGGAAGTGACTCAATAGTACGGAAAACTATCTTTCTCAGTTCTTCTGACAACATTAAATTCTCAGGGTTCGAAATTTCTTTCAGCGCACCAGCACTTTCGTAATTTTCAGCATCATTGGCATCAACATCACTTGATGGTGGACGCCTCCCCTGAGCAACGAGATAATTTTTTGCTGTATTCACAGCGATTCGGTACAACCAGGTATAAAAAGCGCTATCACCCCGGAATGATTCCAGTGCTCTATAGGCCTTAATAAACGACTCCTGCACCACATCCGGTACGTCGCCCTGCGGTACATAACGCGAAACAAGGCTCGCCACTTTATGCTGATAGCGCACTACCAGTAAGTTAAACGATTTCTGATCGCCCTTTTGGACCCGTTCTACCAAAACCTGATCCGTCAACTGCTCGCTCATCCGAGGTAAACTCTCCCCAAACCTGTCTCCACGCGTAAAATTGTACTGCCAGCCATAACATTATTTTCCTGAGCAAGCACTCGCTTGGAGTTCATATAGAACATTAAAGTTCCATATAGAACATAAAGTTCCATATCGCCATTGTTTTTCTGTTGATGTTATCTTGTCCGTGGCTTTTGCCAGGGCAAGTAGGCTAACATGATTTTCACTCTTCTTCTGCACACATCATACGTTATGCCACCATTATCTGAATATGTTAGCGATGTACTGATCGTCGGCAGCGGCGCTGCTGGGTTGTCACTGGCGTTGCGCCTGGCGCAACATTGCAAGGTTACAGTACTGAGCAAAGGCCCACTTAATGAAAGTGCGACCTTCTATGCTCAAGGCGGTATCGCCGCAGTATTTGATGAAACTGACAGCATCGCCTCACACGTTGAGGATACGTTGATCGCTGGTGCCGGCCTATGCGATAAAAACACCGTCGAGTTTATTGCCAACAATGCACGCCACTGTGTACAGTGGTTGATCGATCAAGGCGTATTATTCGATACAGAAACTAACGCCTTGGGTCAAAAACGTTATCACCTAACGCAAGAAGGGGGGCACAGCCACCGCCGTATTCTGCATGCAGCCGACGCAACAGGTAAAGAAGTAGAGACGACGCTTGTCGCAAAGGCGAACGCTCATCCCAATATTTGCGTTATGGAACGTCACAATGCGGTAGACCTGATTACCTCTAATAAAATCGGTCTAGCTGGCACAAAACGAGTGGTCGGTGCTTACGTCTGGAACCGAAAACGTGAACAAGTGGAGACCTATCGCGCCAAAACAGTGGTTCTGGCTACAGGTGGTGCTGCTAAGGTTTATCAGTATACGACAAACCCGGACATTTCTTCAGGTGATGGGATCGCAATGGCATGGCGTGCCGGGTGTCGGGTTGCCAATCTAGAATTCAACCAGTTTCACCCAACCTGCCTGTTTCATCCACATGCGCGTAATTTCCTGCTGACAGAAGCCTTACGCGGTGAAGGTGCCTACCTGAAACGCCCCGACGGCAGCCGCTTTATGTCAGACTTTGACCCACGCGGAGAACTTGCTCCACGCGATATCGTCGCACGAGCCATTGACCATGAAATGAAACGTCTAGGTGCTGACTGCATGTATCTGGATATTAGCTATAAACCTGCAGCATTCATCACCCAGCATTTTCCAATGATCTACGAAAAACTGCTGACGTTAGGGTTTGATCTCACCAAAGAGCCAATACCTATCGTCCCTGCCGCACATTATACTTGTGGCGGAGTGATGGTCGATCAGCATGGTCGTACCGATCTAGACGGCCTTTACGCTATCGGCGAAGTCAGCTATACCGGTCTACATGGTGCCAATCGAATGGCATCGAACTCACTGCTGGAATGCTTGGTTTATGGCTGGGCTGCTGCAGAAGATATTCTGACGCACCTCCCTACAATCAAACTGACCAAACAACTGCCGCAGTGGGATGAAAGCCGGGTGGATGATTCAGATGAACGTGTCGTGATCCAGCATAACTGGCATGAATTGCGGTTATTCATGTGGGATTACGTGGGCATCGTGCGTACCACCAAACGTCTGGAGCGTGCTTTGCGCCGTATCAATACGCTACAACAGGAGATCGACGAGTATTACGCTAACTTTCGCATATCCAACAACCTGCTGGAATTACGCAATCTGGTACAGGTGGCCGAATTGATCGTTCGCAGTGCCATGGAGCGCAAAGAAAGCAGGGGATTACACTACACACTAGACTACCCACACATGTTACCAGAAGCAAAGCCAACTATTCTGCACCCCTGAATCTATCCCCTTTTCCGTGCTTAGAAAGGGACAAACTCAGTAGTTCAAGTAAAAGTCCGTGATTAACTGGCAGAAGTCGGCGGTGTAACTACCGTCGGCCAGTTTAATCGCTAACTCAGCCTCTTCTTTATGCCTCCCCCCTCCCTGCGTCAATGCCAGCAAAAGACGATGTTTTGGCGTATCAGCACGATCGCTGATATTCAACCGTCGAGAAGTGTGCCAACCACGTTGATGCGCGTTCACTTCAAATGCTTTACCGATCTCGTAAGGTAAAACCACACAAAAATGACCATTCTCCGTTATCAGCCGTTCAGCGCAATTCAGTAAGGCATCGTGAGTCAGCGTTTCCGTATAACGCGCGTTGGTTCGTGCCAGATCGCGGCAGGCAACAGCCGGTTCAAAATAAGGGGGATTACTGACAATCAGATCATAACAATGCGCATGCTGCTGAGCAAAAAGGTGAATATCTTGATGATGTACCTGAATTTTTTGCCGCCAGCGTGACTCCTGGACATTTTCCCGTGCTTGAGCGGCAGCATCACTGTCAAGTTCAACGGCATCGATGAGCGCTCCCATTGCCGAGCGCTGGGCTAACATCAGAGCGATCAGCCCACTGCCACATCCAATGTCCAGCATTCGTTGCTTACCCTCCACTGCAACCCATGCGCCGAGAAGCACGCCGTCGGTCCCCACTTTCATGGCGCAACGATCGTGGGCAACAAAGAACTGTTTAAAAGTAAAACCGCCACGACGCATTTTCGGTTTAATGCTGGATTGATTACTCACAATGACCACCTGAAAACAAAACTGGCGTAGCATAAGGCAATCTGATTCAGGGGAAAAGCGATGCTTTCTTTAAAAAAGGTGAAGCCTGAAGCTAACCCGTCTATAATCGGTGCCCCAAGTAGAGGTAGACCATGACAGCAAGCAATTTTTCCGAACTCGAACTCGATGAACGTCTGATCACTGCACTACGTGACAAAGGCTATGATCGACCCACGGCTATTCAGGCCGAAGCGATCCCGCCGGCAATGGATGGGCGTGACGTATTAGGTTCGGCGCCAACCGGCACTGGCAAGACGGCCGCTTTCTTGCTCCCTGTATTACAGCATCTGCTGGATTTTCCACGTAAGAAGTCTGGCCCACCACGTGTACTGATCCTCACTCCAACACGTGAACTGGCAATGCAGGTGGCCGATCAGGCGCGTGAATTGGCTGCGCATACCTCGCTGGATATTGCCACTATCACCGGCGGGGTGGCTTATATGAACCATGCCGAAGTGTTCAGCGAGAACCAGGATGTGGTCGTTGCCACGACCGGCCGTTTGCTTCAATACATCAAAGAAGAAAACTTTGACTGCCGCGCCGTTGAAACATTGATCCTTGACGAAGCCGACCGCATGCTCGATATGGGCTTTGCACAGGATATCGAAACAATCTCTGCCGAAACGCGCTGGCGCACACAAACTTTACTGTTCTCCGCCACGCTGGAAGGTGAAGCCATCCGCGAGTTCGCCGAGCGAATCTTGAAAGACCCGGTTGAGGTTGAAGCCGATCCATCACGTCGCGAGCGTAAAAAAATTCTCCAATGGTACTATCGGGCTGATGATGTAAAGCATAAAACCGCCCTCCTGGTCCACCTGCTTAAACAACCGGATGTACAGAAGTCGGTAATTTTTGTCCGCAAACGCGAGCGCGTGCATGAATTAGCAGCCTGGTTGCGCGAAGCGGGTATCAACACTTGCTATCTTGAAGGCGAAATGGTGCAGGCCAAGCGCAATGAAGCCGTAAAACGCATGATGGATGGTCGAGTAAACGTACTGGTTGCCACAGACGTCGCTGCTCGCGGATTGGACATTTTGGATATTACCCACGTATTCAACTTCGACATGCCACGCACAGCAGATACCTACCTGCACCGAATTGGCCGTACAGGCCGTGCCGGGCGTAAGGGGACAGCAATTTCTCTGGTTGAGGCACACGATCATCTGCTGCTAGGAAAAGTGGGGCGTTACCTCAATGAACCACTGAAAGCACGAGTAATTGACGAACTGCGCCCAACGACAAAAGTCCCAAGCGAAAAGAGTAATGGTAAGCCTTCGAAGAAAGTGATGGCCAAACGCGCTGAAGACAAAATGAAAAGTAAAGAAAAGGCTAAAGTGAAGGTTCGCCACCGTGATGCAAAAAACGTCGGCAAACGTCGCCAGCCGAATGCCAAACCCGGCACTGAGTAATCCCTTCAGCCTCCGAAAATCATCTCTTCATACTACCCGCAAAGTCCTGGCAACTCGCCAGGACTTTTCACTATTTTGACCGGTTGAACCACATCAACCAATTCAGCCAGATCATGTAATAAAGTCGTTAGCAATACCTCGTGGCATAATTGGTGATAGACACCCCAAAAAAGAACCCCAGCAATAAAGTGAGGCTCTTGGATAATCTGAAGGGAACTTTTAAGCTGGCTCGTGATTACAGGCTTTCTGTAAAGGTACGAGCGATCACATCACGCTGCTGCTCAGGCGTCAGTGAGTTGAAACGTACCGCATAGCCAGAAACGCGAATAGTCAACTGCGGATATTTTTCTGGATTATTAACAGCATCTTCCAGAGTTTCACGGCGCAGTACGTTCACATTCAGATGCTGACCCCCTTCTACACGAACGGTAGGCTGCATTTCCATGGGTACTTCACGGTATTCGATCTGCCCCAACTCACTGACAGGTACGATTTGATCTTCTGCATAGTCCGCTTTGGCACATACACAACGCGCTTCTGACTTCTCTTGATCCAGCAACCAGAAAGAGTTCACCAGTGCTTGGTTGTTCGCTTTAGTAATTTGAATACCTGTAATCATTTTGTTACCTCCGTAATAGGGAAGAAAAATCTCTACATCACCGAAAACCCAGTTGGTGTTCCGGCTATTTGGTAAAACCAATGCTATCTTGTTGTTCTGTATACCAGTGTGAACTGGTCGATTCTTTGATTGAAGTCAATTTTCTAGGTGCGTTTTTTTAGCCTTCAAAGGCAAATTTATGTTTTACATCAATTTTCTCATTCTGATGACTTAAAAATATTTTTGTAAATTTTCAAAAAAATTTATATTAAGTGCCAATAGTGCTTTAGTTGATTGACCACAGAAGTAGGTTTCGTCGAACGATAGTTAACGGTAAGCTATACGTAATGAAATGCTAAAAAAAACAAAGGAGAGCGTTTATGTCCACCCCTCTCACCTGGCATGACGTTATTGGCAAAGAGAAAGAGCAGCCCTATTTTCTTGATACGCTCGCCTTTGTTGCCGCAGAACGTCAATCTGGTAAGACCATTTACCCACCACAGAAAGACGTCTTTAATGCCTTCCGTTTTACCGAGTTTATGGATGTCAAAGTGGTGATACTCGGTCAAGATCCTTATCACGGCCCTAATCAGGCTCACGGCCTGTCATTTTCTGTGCGTCCGGGAATCCCAGCTCCACCTTCACTGGTCAATATGTATAAAGAGTTGGTGACAGATATCCCTGGCTTTGAGCGCCCCAGCCACGGTTGCCTGCAAAGTTGGGCTGAGCAAGGCGTTCTGCTGCTCAATACAGTGTTAACGGTAGAAGCTGGTAGGGCACACTCTCATGCCAATCTAGGTTGGGAAACCTTCACCGACAGTGTTATAGCCGCACTAAATGAAAACCGTGAAGGAGTCGTATTCCTGCTTTGGGGTTCACATGCGCAAAAGAAAGGGAATTTTATCGATCGCCATCGACATCACGTGCTGAAATCACCACACCCGTCACCGCTCTCGGCACATCGCGGCTTTTTCGGATGCCAGCACTTTTCTCAGGCTAACCAGTTGCTTGAACGACAAGGATTGACCCCAATAGACTGGGTGCCAAGATTGCCACAGGAGTGATATGACTCAAAAGGCACTGGAAAGTGCCTTTTATTCGCTAAGCCTAATCAGGACTTCGCTTTAGATACCGCAACCATCGCTGGGCGAAGTAAACGGCCATTCAAGGTATAGCCCTTCTGCATAACCATCATTACGTGGTTTGGCTGATGTTCGGCAGATTCCATCATGCTCATGGCCTCATGAACATCAGGGTTAAAAGGCACATGGGTATCGCCGACCACTTCGATACCATACTTGCGAACAGCATCAAGCAACGATTTGAGTGTCAGTTCAACACCTTCGATCATTGAAACCAGTTCAGGGTTGTTCTTGTCCGCCAACTCAAGTGCACGCTCAAGGTTGTCGATTACTGGCAACAGATCGCCAGAGAATTTCTCCAACGCAAACTTGTGTGCTTTTTCGACATCAAGCTCACTGCGGCGGCGGACGTTTTCCATTTCGGCCTTGGAACGCAGCAAACTATCGCGTTCACGTTGCTGAGCTTCGACCAGTTGGGTTTCCAGTTCGGCAATGCGTTCATCGCGCAGATCGACACTTTCCGCTAACTCTGGCGTTGCTTCCGCGCGCTGTGCTTGCTGTTCCATTTCTTCCGAGACTTGCTCGTTTGGCGTCTTCTGTTCTTTACTACTCATGAATATCTCCGCGTTTTAGCATTAATCTCGCAACTTCGCTTATTATGGGGATCAAAATCGGGGTTTCAAGTCGAGCAGTCACAATGTGGGGCATAAAGCGCCCCCAGTGAGGAAAAACACAGCAATGAAGAAAAAATTTGCCTGTATTGGCATAGTTGGACACCCGCGCCACCCTTCTGCTCTGGCAACACATGAGATGTTATTTGAGTGGTTAGTCGCACGCGGTTATCCGGTGATCCTTGAAAACCAAATTGCCCATGAGCTTGGCTTGAAGGATGTGAGAACAGGTAGCCTGGCAGAAATTGGTCAACAAGCCGATCTGGCCGTTGTTGTCGGTGGTGATGGCAATATGCTTGGCGCTGCACGCGTACTGGCGCGCTATGATATTAAGGTTATTGGGGTTAACCGTGGCAATCTGGGCTTTCTGACCGACCTTGATCCAGATAATGCTCTCCAGCAGTTGGCAGACGTTCTTGAAGGCGAGTATATCGACGAGAAGCGTTTTCTACTGGAAACTATCGTTCATAAGGAGCATCAACAGTGTCGTGTCAGCACGGCAATCAACGAGGTTGTTTTGCACCCTGGCAAGGTAGCACACATGATCGAATTCGAAGTCTACATTGACGATAGTTTCGCTTTTTCCCAACGTTCAGATGGCTTGATTATTGCCACACCTACAGGCTCAACCGCCTATTCACTTTCCGCAGGCGGACCAATATTAACGCCCTCCTTGGAGGCCATTGCTCTAGTACCGATGTTCCCGCATACACTTTCCGCAAGGCCACTGGTAATCAATGGCGACAGTACCATTCGATTAAAATTTTCCCGTACTGGCAGTGACCTTGAAATTAGTTGTGATAGTCAAATAGCACTGCCTATTCAGGACGGGGAAGAAGTACTGATTCGGCGCAGTGATTTCTATCTGAATTTGATTCATCCGAAGGACTATAGCTATTTCAATACATTAAGTAGCAAATTAGGGTGGTCAAAAAAATTATTCTAAAAATGGTGCCAGCCACTTTACTGTGTATAAAACCAGTTTATACTGTATTAAATTACAGTAATGTATTTATAAACAGGGAAAACACTATGCTGGCACAGTTAACCATCAGCAATTTTGCTATCGTTCGTGAGTTGGAGATCGACTTTCAACCTGGTATGACAGCGATTACCGGTGAAACGGGTGCCGGTAAATCGATTGCCATTGATGCTTTGGGTCTATGCCTTGGCAACCGTGCAGACGGTAATGTCGTTCGCCTTGGTGCCACACGAGCCGATATTTGTGCCCGTTTCTCACTGACAGATACCCCTTCCGCTCGCGCATGGCTAGAGCACAATCAGCTAGACGATAGCAATGAATGCCTCTTGCGCCGGGTGATTGGCGCAGATGGCCGCTCTCGTGGTTTTATCAACGGTACAGCCGTTCCTCTTTCTCAGCTGCGTGAACTTGGCCAACACTTGATCCAAATCCACGGCCAGCACGCTCATCAGTTGTTGCTAAAACCCGAACACCAAAAACAGTTGCTGGATGCCTATGCAAGTCAACCTACCTTGCAAACATCCATGCACCAGGCTTATCAACAATGGCACCAGAGCTGCAGAGAGTTAGCGCATCATCAACAACAATCCATCGAACGTGATGCCCGTAAACAACTGTTGCAGTATCAGTTGAAAGAGTTAAATGAATTCGCTCCACAGGCTGGTGAATTCGAACAAATTGACGCAGAGTACAAACGTCTTGCCAACAGCGGCCAATTATTGACTATCAGCCAGCAAGCTCTACAACTCCTGGCAGACAACGATGAACACAACATGCTCAGCCAACTCTATAGCGCCAAGCACCTGTTGGCTGAGCTTGTGAGTATGGATGAAAATCTGAGCGGACTGCTGGATATGCTTGAAGAAGCGTCGATCCAAATCAGTGAGGCCAGTGATGAGTTACGTCATTACGCAGACCGCATGGATCTCGACCCAAACCGTCTGTATGAACTGGAACAACGTTTATCGCGCCAAATCAGCCTGGCACGCAAGCATCATGTGTCACCAGAAGAACTACCTCACCTTCATCAGCAACTGTTGGTAGAGCAGCAACTTCTTTCCCAGCAAGAAAACGATCACCAACATTTGACGGAAGCTGTCACACGGCATCACCAACACGCGTTAAGTCTTGCAGAAAAACTTCATCAAAAGCGGCAACATTACGCAGCTGAGTTAACAACACTGATTACTGAAAGTATGAACGCCCTCTCCATGCCACACGGTAAATTCAATATCGACGTGCGTTTTGAACCAGAACATTTAAGCAGTGAGGGCGCCAGCCGCGTAGAGTTCTGCGTTTCAACCAACCCTGGGCAACCGTTACAATCTCTGGCAAAGGTCGCATCTGGTGGCGAACTTTCCCGTATTGCGTTGGCCATTCAGGTGATCACCGCACGAAAAATGGAAACCCCAGCGCTTATCTTCGACGAAGTTGACGTTGGCATCAGTGGTCCAACAGCCGCTATTGTCGGGGGCCTGTTGCGTCAGTTAGGTGAATCAACCCAGGTTATGTGTGTTACCCACTTACCGCAGGTTGCGGGTTGTGGTCACCAGCATTTCTTTGTTAGCAAACAAACCGATGGCACAGAAACCGAAACACAAATGTTACCATTAGACAAACGTGCTCGATTGCATGAGCTGGCACGCCTTCTTGGTGGCAGTGAAGTGACTAAAAATACGTTGGCAAATGCAAAAGAACTGCTTGCCGCATAAAAAAGAACAACTTTTTTGCTTCCTTGAGGTCATATTGAAGCCCTGTAAAGGTTCCCAACTGCTGCAAGGTCTATTATCATCGGTACCCTATGCCCTAAAGGAATATGATTACTATGCGCTGTAAAATACTGGCAGCTGCTGCTGTGGTTGTTGTGATGCTGACTGCAGGCTGTTCTACTTTTGAGAAATTGGTTTACCGGCCTGATATCAATCAGGGTAACTACCTGACCCCAACCGACGTGGCGAAAATCCACAAAGGGATGACACAACAGCAGGTTGCTTACACATTGGGTACACCAATGATGCAAGATCCATTTGGTACTCAGACATGGTTCTATGTTTTCCGCCAACAGCCAGGCCACGAAAAGATCACTCAGCAAACGCTGACTCTGACATTCGACAGTTCTGGTGTTTTAACCGATATACAGAACAAACAAACGCTGGATAACTAGCCTTACAGGAACGGTCTTCCGGCCCGTGGGGATATATAGAACTCTTCATGACAGTCAAAGGCTGCAACTCGGGAGAGGGTTTTCTTATGAAATAAGGCGCATTGAGCGCCTTATTTTTTTGCCTTTTCCGCTCGCTGACGGCGTAACTCTTTAGGGTCAGCGCTTAATGGCCGGTAAATTTCTACTCTATCACCATCAGCTAACAGATCGTCCAGTTTGGCTGGCCTACTGTAGATACCCACTTTGTTATTGGCTAAATCGATATCTCTACGCAACTCTAACAGACCTGAAACCTTTATGGCCTGCTCAACGCTACATCCTTCGGCCAATTGGACTTGGCGAACATACTGACGTTCCGGTAACGCGTAGACAACTTCAACGCGTATTACAGACACTGTAGACCTCTTTTGCTCTCTGAGTGAAGGCTTGCACCATACTGCCCGCAAGCTCTTTAAAAATTTTACCAAAGGCAAGTTCGATAAGCTTATTGGTAAACTCAAAATCCAGATGAAATTCAATCTTACACGCTTCTGGACTTAACGCGGTAAACTGCCATCCCCCCATCAGTTTACGAAACGGACCATCAACCAATTGCATATTAATACTTTGGTTATTAAGCAAAGTATTACGCGTGGTGAAAGTTTTACTGATACCAGCTTTAGCCACTTCAACAGCGGCTGTCATTTCGTTAGGGGTAGAGGTAAGCACCCTGCTGCCAGTACAACCAGGCAAAAACTCGGGGTAAGAATTAACATCATTAACCAACTGGTACATCTGCTCGGCGCTAAAAGGCACCAATGCAGACCGATGGATCTGGGGCATATCATTTCCTGAGAGGCATAAAACGTATAGATAATACCATTTATCTGTCTTCAGACAAAAATCTGCTATTCATTTGACAGATAAAAATACGAAAAATTGCGCAGGTGCTGAACGGGAAAGGATTTCTTTCGTGGCGGCATCCAGTATAATGAACAGACTATGACAAAGAAAAAAGCATACAAACCCGGTTCCGCTACCATTGCACAAAACAAGCGAGCACGTTTCGAATACTTCATTGAAGAAGAGATCGAGGCGGGGTTGGCTCTGCAAGGTTGGGAAGTAAAATCACTACGTGCTGGCAAAGCTAACATCAGCGACAGTTATGTGATGTTCCGCGACGGAGAAGCCTATCTGTTTGGCGCTACTATTTCGCCGTTGAACGTCGCTTCAACTCATGTTGTATGCGATCCGACACGTTCCCGCAAACTGCTGCTAAAAAAACGTGAGCTGGACTCACTGCTTGGCCGCGTTAACCGCGAAGGTTACACCGTAGTCGCGCTTTCCATGTATTGGAAAAATGCCTGGAGCAAAGTGAAAATTGGTGTTGCCAAAGGTAAAAAAGAACACGATAAACGCGATGACATTAAAGATCGCGAGTGGCAGACAGCGAAAGCTCGTATCATGAAGCATGCCAATCGTTAAGTTGCTGGCTTAACAGGTTATCCTTCTGGTATACTGCACAAAGTTACTTGGGGCTGATTCTGGATTCGACGGGATTTGCGAAGCCCAAGGAGCATGCCGAGGGGCGGTTGGCCTCGTTAAAAGCCGCAAAAAAATAGTCGCAAACGACGAAAACTACGCACTAGCAGCTTAATAACCTGCTCAGAGCCCTCTCTCCCTAGCCTCCGCTCTTAGGACGGGGATCAAGAGAGGTCAAAACTAAAAGAGATCGCGTGGATGCCTTGCCTGGGGCTGAAGCGTTAAACCTAATCAGGCTAGTTTGTTAGTAGCGTGTCCATCCGCAGCTGGCAGGCGAATGTAAAGATTGGACTAAGCATGTAGTGCCGACGGTGTAGTAATTTCGGACGGGGGTTCAAATCCCCCCAGCTCCACCAAATGATGATCCGGGTATTACCAGATAAGTCCGGAGAAGTACGGAAAGCCCGCATCCCACCTAGGTTTGCGGGCTTTTTTGTGTCTGTAACAATCCGAGCATGTCCGGCTGAATCCGGTGCTTATTGGTATACGTTTAGGTATACGCTAAAATGTATGCCAATGACGTATACCAATAGACGGAAGAATCTACGCATGGCGCGCACTACACGCCCCCTCACACATACCGAAGTACAAAAAGCCAAAACCACCGATAAAGACCTCACCCTACACGACGGTGACGGCTTGTTCCTGTTAGTAAAAACCTCTGGAAAGAAACTCTGGCGTTTCCGTTACCTTCGCCCTGGCACCAGTTCACGCACCATGATCGGCCTTGGCGCATATCCTGCACTTTCCCGAGCAGATAGCCCCTGAGGAGCGCGACCCGCAACTTAAGGACAAAATCGCCCGTGAGTTGGCTGTGATTGTGCGCCAGCTTATGCAGCGGTTCAGCGACCCGATGAACGCCCGCACGCTACTCCAGTCGCAGCAGAACTCCGATGAGGCGCTCAGTATCAAGCGTGATGCCGACCCGGCCTTTGATTTTTGCGGTTATCTGGAGACGTTACCGAGGCCTGATGGAATGTATATGGGGAACGGCAACATTATCCCGCGCCAGCCGCGTGTTTACCTGTACCACGCCTATCTGGTCTATATGGAGGCCCACGGCTATAAAAACACCCTCAGCCTGACCATGTTCGGTAAGGTGCTGTCGGCCATGCTGAAAGAGTACGGGCTGAATTACGAGAAGCGACGGACTAATCAGGGGATGCAGACCAATCTTGCGCTCAGGGAGGAAAGCAACGCCGACTGGCTGCCAAAATGTGATGCCCCCACCGCGAACTAACCTACCCAGACCGGCGCTTGCCGGTCTTTTTTTGCCTGCCAATCATCAAAAATGAACAGTAAAGTGTTCACTGTTCACAGACCCTTCACGACGTAAAAATATGAATTTACTGGATAAAACAACTCGGTGAACAGTATGACTAGTTTTTCTATAAATCTTTTTTTCTTGGCAGTTTTACCGTAACGTAATATTAACGTCCCATCCCCAAGGATTGATGATGACAGCACAAATACCAAGCACAGTTTTTACTGTCTGTGTCTCTATGACTGACTGAACATGTTGCCCTGACGAGTACGGCCCTTTCTTCCCCAATGCCGATTTAAAAGCAGCGCTGGAAGCCATACACATCAATCTTAATCTCTGTGGTCTATGCGATTACTACTTTGACGATATTGCGGTAGGGACTGGCGACATTCTGGTGTTCAAATCATCACAACTTACAGATACCTACTTCATTGCAGATCTGTATCGTGAAATGACCGATCAGGTGGATAATGTCACTTTTTATATCAAGTGCCCCCACCAAGTGGTTATTGAACAAATAAAACATTATCTACGCCGCTTCTTCGATAAGGCTGATTGTCAAATAGCTTATGAGAAAAACTGTGCATCAATGGCAGTTAATAACATTCTTGCAAGCAAGTCAGGTAGTGTTTATCGCGTCATAGAAGAAACGAATTACAAGCAAAAAGTTATTTTCCAATCTGGAAGTTTTACTAATTAAACTATGTGCATCAGCATGAAGGGGTTACCATTCCAGCAATGCTCCTGATGGTTTTTCCTACGCATTCATGCACAGAGATATTTGTTTAAAAATCAGTCGCACAAGACCATCACTTTTCCGCATTGGTATACGTTTAGGTATACACGACAAATCTGAATTCAATTTTTATCAATAAATACAATCAACTAATCATTTTATTCAGATTCCCAACCGCCAACGAATTCCTAGAAGCCCGCATGGCGCAAGCCCTGCGGGCTTTTTTGTGCCTTAAATTTGTCCCGCGAAGTCCGAAGAGAACTAATTAAATCCGAACCTTTTAGGCGGTTGTGTCGCATTAAGGCTTGGTCAGGTAATATGCTGTTTTTTTTACGATGTTGCCTGCTCATGTCTCTTATCCGAAAAGCCTTCTGTCGCCTGCATTATCCCGTCGATATTATCGCTCAGTGTGTACGCTGGTATTTGGCTTACTCACTGAGTTTACGCAACCTGGAAGAAATGATGGCCGAGCGCGGTATTGCCGTTGACCATTCCACGCTTCATCGCAGGGTTATCCGTCTGGTGCCCTTGCTTGATAAGGCCTTTCGCCGACATAAGCGCACAGTGGGTCGGCGGTGGCGAATGGATGAAACCGATATCAAAGTCAAAGGCCAGTGGAAATATCTGTACCGCGCGGTGGATACTTCAGGCCAGACCATCAACTTCCTGCTGACGGCCAAACGGGATGCGGCAGCCGCCTTGCGCTTTTTTCGCAAGGCCATTCGTCATCACGGCGAACCGGAGGTCGTGACCCTTGATAAAAATGGTGCCAACACCGCGGCTTTCGCCACACTCAACGCCGACAAACCTGATGAGGAAGCGATTACCATCAGGCAGAGCAAGTATCTGAACAACCTGATTGAGCAAGACCATAGGAACATCAAATGCCGAAGTCGACCGATGCTGGGATTCAAATCCTTTCTACGGGCACAGACCGTGTTGGCGGGTATAGAATTGATCCACATGATACGCAAAGGACAATATCAGCCTCCGGCTGGAGGGAGTTTATCGCCAGCGGAACAATTCTATTTGTTGGCTGCCTGAAAAACAGGCAGCGCAACTTCTGCTGACCCACTGTCGTTAATGCCACGGAACCTTTAATTTAATGGGTTAAGCACACCATTAGCCCTTCAGTAGTTCTTATCACAAGGCGTTGATGGAAAGATTGAATATTCTTGCATTGGATGGATGCAGGTATATAATTTTCATACTTCGAGCTGCATGTACAATTTCTTTACCTTCCTGCAACTTGAACTATTTTTTTATTATAATATCCTGATAAAACTCCATTTCTAGTCATTCCCACAGCCCAGTTTAAGTTAAACCCTTGGTCTGATTTGGAAGATGGGAAGCCGTTAACAACAAAAAGGAATTTTCTATGTTGGAAACCGCCCAATCAACTGTAGAAGCGTTGCGCTTTCCTTGTACTGTATTCAGAACGCAAAGACGCATGGATGATTACGGTGCTGATGATATGCGGTGTGGTGATCTCAGCGAAACGCAGTTAAAAAATGATTTTAAACTGAATGCTGTGTCCAGCAAGGTTACCCCGTACACCCTAACGTTGGCTAAACAGCTAAAACTCCGATCTTATGGTTATGGCTTTGAAGCTGATACGGATCTGGAAAGCAAGAAGATAACACGGCAGGAATGCGCGAATATCCTTTTTGATGAGTTTCGTAGCCTCTCAAAGCAAGTTTCTTTTTACGGTCCCTACCAGAAACTTATCGGAAAGATGATTGACCATATGCAGAAAGGTAATGGTGTGCCGTTTAGGGATATGTTGTTAAATGCAGCCTTAAAAGAGCAAATACTTGATGACAGCTCAGACAATAGTACGTATTTACTGCTGAAAAAGGCGGCATTATGCACCAGTAGCACAATAATTTTCCGCCCTATCCCTGTATAATACTTCAATATTAACAGATAGTTGGAGGGATTTATGAGTCATGTAGTCTCTGGGATACTGAGTAAGCGTAGTGAGTTGGTAGGTATTATTGAATTAAAGCAGAAAGAGATCAAGTTATTAGAAGAACAGGTATCTGCGTTGGATGTAGCGTTAAAGATTTTCGATAATGACATTGATTTACGGAAGTTAGGAGGTAAACGAGTATATAAAAACAATAAATTATTTGCACGTGGGGAGTTAAGTAAATTGGTATTAGAAACTGTACGAATTAAGAGTATGGATTATGATGAATTATTACAAGAGATAGCAACAGTCAAATCTATAGTAGATGATGAAGTAAAGGTATTAAACAAGGTGCTGAAGGTAGCATTGGCATCATTAGTGAAGGGAAATAAATTGGAGAAAGTAGATGGAAAGTATTATATTTTTATATAAAAACATTTCACATACGGTACATGGCTAACAATTATATAAAGAGATTCTTATTTAAGAAACAGAATAACACATTGATTACAAAGGGATATTAACTTAACAACACATTCTAAGCATGTTTTTTCGCTCTTTGGTTGAAAAATTAACTACTAGCATATATATTGATTACTTTTTAATATTAATTATTATATATGGAGAGGGCATGGGAAACGCTGAAGCGATGAATAATGAAGAGTTTGGAAGTCTAAATAGGCTGACCTCTTATTTAGATAGTCTTGATGAAAGAGGTTTGATATTATCATTATCAGCTTTCTCCGAAGATTCCTTGAGGATAATACTATCTAACTTTATGTTAGACAATAAAGCATCAAAACAATTACTTGAGGGTTTTAACTCTCCATTAGGTACTTTTTCCTCTAGAATTAAAGCTTGCTATTCTCTTGGGCTAATAACGGAAAAGCAATATTCTGATTTGGAAATTCTCAGGAAAATAAGAAACAAATTCTCTCATACTTGGGAGAAGGTATCATTTTCTGATAAAGATATATCGCAACAGATATCAAAACTTAATTATAGTAGCTTGAACTTTGAATTTCCTGATTCCGAGTTAAAAAAAGTAAGAACGTCCATAAGTTCGTTGCTAATTGAATTGAGGGTTATTTCTTCTCAAATAGTGAAAAAAAATCAAAAAGTTAAGTTGATAGGAACACATCTTGTCTCTGGATTCAGCACTAGAGATTATACATCTCAGATTGAACATATATGGAAAAGTATTGAAGATATTAAGAAAGATTTACTATCAGACAACAGTGAACTAAGGAAATTCACCTTGCACAAGGCTAGAGAATTATGTAACAGAAGAGTATTGGTTAATTTTAGTGATGAAAGTTCAGAGTCTTTCAATAATGAATTATTAGAAAGCATTAAGATAAAGCAAGAAATAGAGAGCATTATAGAGCAAGCAGAGTTTATTGAAAAAAACAAAGATAGAGCAAAATAAAAACATCACCCATTAATCTATATGTTAATGGGTAGTGTTTTATTGACTTTACTTTAAAAATATTCATTACCAAATTAGTACTTACACCAATGGTTATCAGTTTTAGTATTAAGGCATTTAGAGAGAATATCTTTGGTCGTGACGCAGATTTAGTGGTAGTGGTTGATTGTCAGATACCATCCGATGATCTTATCGTGCATCTCTTCTGACTTTGAGAAACAAATGGTCTTGCGGGTAAGCCGCTTAAGATGGGTCCGCAAGTTCAGATTATGTCGCTCAATCCGCTGCGTGTATTTCTTGCTGATAACATGGCTGGTTGAAGACAATAAAGTCCGGTATACCGGCCAGGCATCTGTCATGTAGAAGGCGAGGGTAAACGGGTCCAGCAAAACCAGAAGACGCTGGAGTGTCAGTGCATTGCGCGGGCCAAATACGTGGGCGATGACGCGCTTTCGGATACGAACATAGGCATAAAACAGCCAGCGTGGATTGCCTTTACGGCGGACATACGACCACTGCTCATCGGCTTCACAGCAAATAACGACTTCTGCCCCCTGGCTCAACGTTTTGCGCTACCTGATGCGGTGCGAGTTTTTTAGATGACGGAGAACGGTGTTGAGACTTATCCGCAGTACCCTCGCCGTATCACGGCATCCGGAGCCGTTCATCGCCATATCAACAAGGGTTTGATGGATATCGGGTTTAGCTCCGTTGTAGCGATAGTGGAGCTGGAAGGTCTTCAGACACTGCTTACAGCGATAGAGCTGCGATCCTGAACGGGAATGGCCGTTTCGGATAACCCCCTGAGTGTCAGAGCAACGGGGACAAACCACATCAATCTTTGCCATCAATCATCCAAAGGGCAAAGAATACAACAACACTAAATCTGAGTCACGACCCAAAAGTTGATGTCGTCTGCCCTCAGTGCAATGAAACTCAGAGGGTACGATGTAAAGGACATTCAGTATCCAGTGCCCAACGTGACATCTGCAAGCGCTGCTCAAAGACCTTTCAGCTCAACTTTAGCTACTCTGGTGCCAAACCAAACACACCCAACGCATTGTTAATATGGCGATGAACGGTTCCGGATGTCGCGATACCGCACGGGGTCTCGGCATCAGCCTCAACACGGTTCTGAGACCCTTAAAAAATTTTGCCAAAACAGGTAGCTGAGAATATCGACCGCCAAAGCGGAAGTTGTTATCTGCGGTGAAGCCGATCAACAGTGGTCTTACGTGCGGTGTAAAGCCAATCCCCGGTGGCTGTTCTACGCTGATGACCGTATCAGCAAACGGGCTCTGGCCCACGTCTTCGGCCCGAGAAATGCCTCGACTCTGCAACGATTGCTGGCCCTGCTAAGCAAATTTAATATTGCCTTTTATATGACAGATGCCTGGCCGGTTTATAAGGTCCTGTTAAGTGCAACCAGCCACGAGGTGAGCAAGAAATATACCCAAAGGATAGAATGACATAATCTTAATCTTCGTACATATATCAAACGACTGACCCGCAGAACATTTTGCTTTTCGAAGTCAGACGAAATGTACGATAAGATCATCGGTGGGTATTTTACTATTCATCACTATCAATAAATCTGCGTCACGACCCAGAATTCTGTTGATGATCCTGTTTATTATTTTCGGTTGGATGAAATTAACAAACTTCGGTGCCACAGTGACGTCGATGGAGGGCTACGCTACGCCGTTCCCTTATCTGGCAGCAATTATCTCTGTGGTGGTGGAATTTATTTTCGGTATCGCCATTATACTTGGGGCATTCACACAACCATTGGCCATCATTTATGCTGTCTATGTATTAGGCACAGCCTTTATCGGTCATCCTTTCTGGAGAATGGATGGGGCAGAAATGATCGGTAACGAGATTAATTTTTTCAAAAATATCAGCATAGTAGCAGGGCTACTGCTGCTTTCAGTCACCGGTGCCGGGCGTTTCTTTCTGGATTATAAGTGGTTGAGCCGCTAATTCAACAATAATGGCGGCGGTGCAAAGCGCCGCCATTTTTTTGACATCACGATTGTGCTGCAGCTGATCAATCAATTGTTTTTGTAAAGAAAATGGAAGGTTAACGGCTGCGTTTCGCATGACGTTCGAAATTATCGGCCTTAGCTTCTGCAGACTTACGCAGAGTCACATAACAGGCGCCCTCTCCCCCATCGCGTGGCAAAGCCCGGCAAAATGCTTGTACCTGCTCAAACTGCCCAAGCCATTTAGCAACATAGCTGCGAATGATATTCGGATGGCTCTTATCTTCTCGGCCGCGACCATGAACAATTAACAACGACCTTAGGTTCTCTTGCTGTGCTTGCACAATAAAGCGAAATAACATCTGGCGACAGGTCTCTACCCGTTGCCGCAGTAGATTCAAACTCGCCTGCGGCGGATAGTGCCCATTACGCAATTTGTCTAATACACCTTGTTGAATGCCTTCGCCCTTATATTCCAATGTGATATCGCACGGAATGATGTCAAGAAAGTCAGTACTGAGGAAATTATCCAGTTGCAAAACCCGCGCTTCACGGCGCGCACTTTTATCAATAGGGTTCTGTGGTTTAAGGTACAGCGTTTGTTGCCTATCCGATAATGGGATTACATCGGCCATTGCCTGCTCAAAAAAACCTTTTTCTTCGTTGCTCATTTCGCGCCACTCTCAGGAGATTATGCCGGCCTAAAACTTACTAGGGATTTTCTGTTGCAGGGGGTTGGGTTGATTGTAAGACGCAGTGGCAAGGTTGCAAGTCGTGATTCTCAGCAGAGTTTACGGCAACGGGTGAGCTTATGAGCAGTTTTCGTTATACTGCAGAATATTATTGAGTGCCGCAGAGGATCGAACCCATGACTATGCGTGAGCTGGAAATCCAGTTTCAGAATGCAATGAATGAGTTACAAGCCAGTTTTGAAAAGCAGCACCGTGAATGGCAGCGAGGCTATCAGCTTCTGCAACAGCAGTTAGCGGAAGCCAGGCAGCGTGAAATGTCGCTGCGCGTGCAGAATGAACAATTAGCACATAAACTGGATACCGCCAGTTCGTTGCCAGAACAACATGCTCTGATTAAGCAAATCAGGATGCTGGGCGCACATCTGGATGCGCTGGCAAAGGATGCTGCCACTTTCAATCACTACGTCAGTAATCAACAGCGTGCCACAGGCAATTTTAGCGGCGAGCAACGCTGATGATTTCAAGGCTACAGCGTTTCTGCCAGGCACTAGCTAACTAAGACGGTAAAGACATCATAAATGACATGGATCATCATCGCCGCTCTAATCGTGGTGTTTATTATTGGTTATCGCATTCTGACCTCCGATACACGGAAAGCGATAGACTCGCTGGCACATTTTTTGAAAGTAAAGCCGATGTTGGTCGAATCAATGTTGCAGGAAATGGGTAGCCGCCACAGCCAAACGTTTACACGTATGCTGAACAATGGTTATACCGATGAGATGCACCAGGCAGCATATTTGCTGTTTATCTATTTGACCTTTATCAAACAGGCAGATGATAGACAGATCGGTTTATGGCGTGAAACATTGCTGCGCGCTGGGTTATCGCCGGAACTGCATGCCGAGCATACCGAAGCGGCACTGTTCTATTTTGCGGATTTCGAGCTGGATGCGTTTGAATTGGCACAGTTTCGCCGCGCCTATAACGAACGCTACAACCAGGAAGCGATTGCCAACTGATGATTACGCGCCACTTTTTGATGTGGCATTCATGTTGTAATACTATCATGAGGTCAAGGCCGTGTGGGGATTAATTCTGGTTAACAATTCTATTTGACTCTATCTTCACTAAACCCACTTCCGGGTTGAGTAGATTGGCTACTATGGTAGCCCCCCCAAAAAAAAAGACACCCGGATTTCCGGGTGTCAGAGTATGTACCAATAATGCGGAACTCTTTTATCACTCCGCTACATTCACTTATTTAGCAGCTGGAGCAGCGTCTTTTTTGCTTGATTTGTGGTGTTTTTTAGCGGCCTGGGCTTTCTGCTCTGGGGCTTTCTCGTCGTGCTTTTTAGCTTTAGCGGCCTGAGCTTTCTGCTCTGGGGCTTTCTTGTCGTGCTTTTTCTCTTTAGCAGCCTGAGCTTTTTGCTCCGGGGCTTTTTTGGTTGCTTTCTTATGATGGGTCGCTTTAGCTGGAGCAGCAGTCATTGTTGTTGCAGTGGTCGCAGCCGGTGCAGCAGTTTTCACTGCAGTATCAGCAGCGAAAGCAACAGAAGACAGACCCATAGTGGCAACAACGATCAGCGCTAATACTTTTTTCATTTTTAAATCCTCAGAGAGTGTTTTCGGTAAGCCCCGATTGGGCCGTTGAAAAAATAATAAAGGAATCAATCGCAGGCTTCCGTGAGTGATTGGTTTCGCTGAGTAACCAAATGTACATAACTTGTGATCGCGGTCGATATCGAGAGGTCATACACCTAGATACCTTTTATCGTGGCGTAAGATGTCTTGCTCGATTTGGACCCTAGGCTGTGTCCTTTAACTATCCATGGCCGCATTCAATCACAGTAAATAGCAACAAACACCACTGCTGATGCCGCTACCGTTCGACCATAACCCATATTATTTTCAAGGGTTATTATGATAGGGTTAGCCTCTGTGAAAACTTTGAGATCAATAGCAGACCATGCAGATCAAGCTCTCGTTTCAAATCAAACTATTTCTATATCTGGTGGCCTTTTCCTGTGTGTTATTATCGCTGATTGGGGGTTACACCTATTACCAATTGGATGCCCAGTTACACCGCGATCTGGGGGTTCGAGCTCAAGTGCAAGCCCGTGAGATTGCATTGATCCCAACGCTCGTCAACGCAGTAGAGAATAAAAATACCAGTGAAATTGCTGCATTGATGAAAAAAATTCGTGCCAGCAGTGACGCAAGTTATATCGTGATCGGCGATCGCCATACTATCCATCTTTATCATTCCGAACACCCAGAACGACTCGGCAAACCGATGGTTGGGGGCGATAATGAAGACGTGTTGGCAGGTAAAAGCATTATTTCCATCCGTGAAGGTGGGATCGGTATTTCATTACGCAGCAAAGCACCGATTCTCGATGCTAATAACCAGGTTATTGGCATTGTTTCTGTTGGTTATCTCAAATCACACATCGATAGTTTAAATTCTCGTATCCTGACACAGATTGTTGGCTCCATCGTTCTGTTATTGATAGCTTTGTTTATTTTTTCCTGGCTGCTATCGAAAAATCTAAAGCGTCAGATGTTCTCATTGGAACCTAAAGAAATTGCTCTGTTAGTACGTCAACAAAAAGCTCTGCTAGAAGCTATTTATGAAGGGGTAATCGCGGTAGACCCACAATTACGCATTACCACCATCAATCATGCTGCCCGTGAGCGCCTGGATCTACACCAACCAGCCAATAACTTGTTAGGACAACCTATCAACCAAGTGATCCGAGCCCAACCTGACTTCTTTGCGGCTTCACAGCGGGATCACGATATTCACGATGAAGTATGCCGTTTCAACCATATCCGAGTGATTGCCAGCCGAGTCCGTATTATGCAGGATGATGAACCACAAGGCTGGGTAATCAGCTTCCGTGACAAAAACGACATTAACACGCTCAGTAGCCAACTAAGCCAGGTGAAACGTTATGCTGATAGCCTGCGTATCATGCGCCATGAACAGTTAAACTGGACCGCCACCCTCGCAGGTTTATTGCATATGCAGCGCTATGATGAAGCTATCCGTTACGTGGAAGCCCAGTCTGAAGGTGCTCAGGAGATCCTCGATTTTATTTCGCAACGTTTCAGTTATGCCGCACTGTGCGGTCTGCTGTTGGGTAAATATGCTAGCGCACGTGAAAAAGGTATCATCTTACGCTTCGATCCTGCCTGCCAATTGCGTCAAATCCCGCCAACTTTGAATGAAACTGAACTGATGTCGATTATCGGCAACCTACTGGATAACGCTGTCGATGCGACATTGTGCTGCGCTGCACCGCATGGCGTGGTGGAGTTCTATATCAATGATAGTGGAAAAGAACTGGTCATCGAGGTTGCCGATCACGGTACCGGTATTGCGCCACAGATCCGTGACACGTTGTTTAAACAGGGCATAACAACCAAAGAAAAAGGCGACCACGGTATTGGTCTGCACTTAGTGGCAAACTACGTAGCCCAAGCAGGCGGCAACATTGAAGTGTCGGATAACGACCCACGAGGTGCTATTTTTTCACTGTTTATACCAAAAGCTTAAGTAACCTCTTTCACAACTCTGGTAATTATTCCTAGTATTAAGCTGAAAACTTTACCCGGCCGATTTATACGGCCGAGTTTTCCTACTGCATATCAGAAGGTATAACGCGCTCCCAAACGAATACGGTACTGCTCTTTGTTGTAATCATTCCAACGGTCCAACCACTGCAGTTCTAAATACGGCATCCAATGCGCGTCTACTTTATAACTGAACTTATTAGTGAGTTCCCAATGGTGGCTTTTGCCGTTTTTGCTTTGAAAATCATTCACACGAATAAAATAATGAGGTTCAAGCGTATAACTCAACTTATCGGTGACGCTAAAATTAAGATAGCTGGCAATTTCATGCGTATCATTACGCGCCGGCTGCCCGTTAAAATCGATTGAGTCATAGTTATTACGGTTATAACGATAGCGTATCGTCAAGTTGAAAGAAGGCAGGAATTTATAGTTGTTGTCCAAGTAGAGTGCACCACCTGAACCATTACTGTTAGAGTTTATCAACCCGCCAGACGAAATTGTCCATTCATTAGTAGGGTGAAACAGTGGATACCAACCTTCCAGTTCGTTAAAACTGTGCTTGAACTGATCGAACTTGCCAATATTATAGGCATTAGTCACCATTATCCCAGCGCCGATATCAAAGTTGTAACCACCACGCAAGGCGATTTCACTTAATTCAGAAACCGTATTGTAGGCTTGACGCGCTTCCAGAAAAGCACTCCCAGCTTGAGCACTGACTGATGTTGCCAACGCTGAAATCAATAGAATTGAATATAATTTATTCATTAGTCGTCCCTAATTAAGCATGTATTATTATTTCCTTCATGACATTAACCTTGATAAAAAAGCAAGGTCAAGCACTCCATGTTTTTATTTTAAAGTAAGGGCTACGGTATAACCATCAGGTTACAAGGAATTTACAAAGCATAACCTCATTATGTATTTAATTATCAAATACACCATAATGAATTTGAATTACAAAAAGACAAACCATCGACCTATACACAATAATAAATATGGAAAGCACGACACACTGCGAGGCAGCCAGTATAAAAATTACACTAACAGCTCTAATATTACAATTAAGTTTCTTTTATTATTTCCGTATCAATTTTTGGGAGAAATGCTGAATTCTTACTTGGATTAATTTTCCTCATATTAATGTCCTCTATTATTCTCATAAATAGCTGCTCATTTAACTTATAGAAAGCGCCCATCATAACGGCAGCAGATATCGCTAATACACAGGGGTAAATAAAAATTAACTGGCGCAGGCCTTCCGACACCGCATCAGACTGCTCAATGTTCGGAATATAACCGATTTTCGTTAACATAATACCTGGTAATAATCCCGCCAACGCGGCAGAAATTTTGCGAGAAAAGGTGTATCCAGTATAAACAGAACCTTCCGCACGGATACCCGTTTTCCATTCACCGTAATCGACTGTGTCAGGCACCAATGCCCAGTTAAGGCTATTGACAAAAGCCGTACCAAAAAATGCCATACAGGAAAATGCAACGAAAGAAACTGAGCTGTCGCCCCAAGCATAGTTGAACAGATCGCCTAAGCACCAAAGCAGCAAGCCACCGAGGTAAACGTTCTTCTTGCCAAAACGTTTCACCGCTGCCGGAACCATCAATACACCAATCAGAATGCACCCCATGCTGAAGAAACCCATGTATGCCAGCAAGTGAATATCATGCAATACGTATTGGGTGTAATAAACCTGGATCGCCAGCTTGATATTAAACGCCGCCAGCGTACACAGGTTAGCAATGCATAACACCAACAGTGGCGGATTTTGGAAAATGGCGCGGAAAGATTTAAAAATTCCCGGTTTATGATGTGCGGGCACTACATCAACATAACGTTCTTTAACGTTAGCATGGCACCACCACATACAAAACAGGCCAAAGGTCGAAAATACGACTGCGGCAGCCAGATATCCTATTTCTGGCGATGATATGAACAGCATTTGAATCGGTACAAAGCCTACGGTGCAAAGTAGTAGGCCCAACGTTGCCCCTCCTTGTCGCCATGCAGCCAATTGTGCACGCCCCTGTGGGTTTTTGGTGATTGCTGGCAACATCGCCCCATAGGCACAGTTCATTAAGCTGTAGAACAACCCAAACAGCATAAACAGCACGGTTGCCAGTACGGTTTTGATATTCAGGCCGAAGTCGCTATTCAAAAAGTTTGCCACCGCTAGCAATGCTACCGGCAGTGAGGCGTAAAAGATAAATGGTCTGAATTTACCTTTGGCACCGATATTACGCCGTGAGTCCAGCAATACACCGGTCAGTATATCTGTGAAGGCGGTAAAGAATTTTGCAATCAAAAAGATTATCCCGCCGTAGATAGCAGGTAGACCCAGGATATCGGTATAAAATTTCAGCAAATAAAGTGTGCCGATGCACAGCATCAGGTTAGAGCCGAAATCCCCCATTCCGTAGGCAAATTTTTCACGCAGCGGCAATCGAAGCGTAACGGGGTTTTCGTAGGATGTAGCGTTAGCCATTTGACAGGTCCTTATTATTGTTTTAACACGTTTATACCCTTCCTACTTCAAGTTGCTTGGGTGTTGGCTGCCTTCGTTCACCCTAGTCACATAGCTTATCTATGCTCCTAGGGTTTCACTCAGTTGCCGCCTACAAGCAACTCGAATTATTTTGGGTATATCCATTACGTTCATGGCCTGCCATAAACGGGTTATAGGTTATTACCTTTTTACATTACCGGGCTTACGGTACGTTTTCTGTCTTCCAGTTCACCGACAATCTTGAGATAATTTGTCTCTGTCAGTTGATAGAACAACCCCATGGTCAACGCGGTCAGCACCGCGAGTCCGCACGGGTAGACGAAAATCAATTGCCGCAAACCTTCCAACGTTCCGGCCGCTTGTTCTACATTCGGGATATAGCCGATATAAGCCAGCATTACCCCTGGGAAGAAACCGGCTAATCCTTGAGAAACCTTGCGGAAAAAAGTAAAACCGGTATAAACCGTGCCTTCTGAACGCACGCCGGTTTTCCATTCACCGTATTCCACGGTATCCGATACCAGCGCCCAGTTAAGGCTATTGACGAACGCCGTGCCAAAGAATGCCAAGCAAGAGAACAACACGAAGAGCGTTGAGGTACTGCCCCACAGGTAGTTCATGGCGTCGCCAAGAACCCATAATGACAAACCGCCGAGATAGACATTCTTTTTACCAAAACGCTTTACGACCGTCGGCACGAGGAGTACCCCCAACAGGATGCAACCCATGCTGAAAAACCCCATGTAGGACAGTAAAGTAATATCGTTGAGTACGTATTGGGTATAGTAAATCTGGATCGCCAGCTTGATGTTAAACCCGGCAAGCGTGCAAAGATTGGCTACGCAAAGAACGAACAGCGGTTTGTTACCCGTGATCGCTTTAAAAGATTGCAGCAAGCCCGGTTTTGGTGCTCCTGGTTTAGGCAACTCAACATAGCGTTCTTTTACCCCGGAATAGCACCACCACATGCACAACATCCCTGCGAAAGCAAAGATTGCCGCAGCCACCAGATAACCCACCTGCGCACGACCTTCAAACAGCGATAGGATCGGCACAAAACCTACGGTACACAGTAGCAGCCCAACCGTTGCCCCCCCTTGACGCCAAGCGGCAAGCTGCGCGCGCTCTTGCGGGTTTTTAGTCATCGCAGGAACCATGGCACCGTAGGAACAGTTCATCATGCTGAAGAACAGGCCAAATGCCATAAAGAGCAACGTAGCGATCACCGTTTTAATGGTGATATCGAACGAGGTGCCGACGAAGTTGGCCACCACCAGCAAGGCCACCGGCATCGAAGCATAGAGGATAAATGGACGGAACTTGCCTTTCGGGCCAATGTTGCGCCGGGAATCCAGCATCAACCCAGTCCCCATGTCGGTAAACGCGGTAAAAAAGCGCGAGACAAGAAAGATCACCCCGCCCCACGCAGCCGGGATACCCAGCACATCGGTATAAAATTTAAGCAAATACAAGGTTCCCACGCATAACAGCAGGTTGGAACCGACATCTCCCATACCGTAGGCAAATTTCTCGCGCAACGGCAATATCAGTTTGACCGGGTCCTGATTGGTTTCACTCATAGTACTTCTCCTTGGAAAACACCCGTTCCCAGAGATAGCCGCCACGCCGAACAGGCAATAGCGGCTGACAGTGGGTTATTACAATGTACGAAGAGAAGCGAATAGCGCCGCCCACTCACTACCCGCGCGGTAGAACACCGGTGGTTGGCCAATAGGTGCAGCAACCGTCACTTCGCTCCCACCCTCGTGCGCTTCACCGGTCCACAGATTGATCCAGCTATCCCTTGGCAGATAGAGCGTCCAATCCGTGCGGCCCTCTTCGTGTACAGGTGCCACCAACAGATCGCGGCCGAACAGATATTGGTATTTCAGGCTGTAGGTATGGGCATCGTCTTCGTAATGCAGGAACAGTGGGCGCATTACCGGCAAACCTGACTGTGCGTTGAGTGCTACCGCCTGTTTGATGTAGGGTTTAAGGGTGCTGAACACCTGGCTCATACGTGCAAACTGACGGATCGTTTCCACATCATGATCAAACTGCCAGTTATCATCCGGGCGATTACCTTCGTGGGTACGCATCAGCGGGGTAAAGGCGCAGAACTCGCACCAGCGCATCAACAGTTCTTTACTGCGCTTCATATCAAACAACGTGGTGTAACCGCCGATGTCACTATGGTGTAAACCGTGGCCGGTCATCGCCAGCGACAGTGCTGCCGGGATCACCGAGGCCAGTCCGTCGTCTAGGCTCCAATCGACGTTCTGGTCGCCCGCCCACATCATCACCGAATACTTCTGGCTACCGGTGTAACCTGCACGCATAAAGAACAGGATCTCACCCAGTTTGCCGCTTTCTACCAGTGCGTCGTAGTTACACTTGGCCCATAGTGCTGGCCAGGCGTTATGCATAATTTCTGCATCTACACCGTTATACATCACAGTATCAGTGGGTAGATATTCACCAAAATCGGCCATCCAACCGTCGAGACCAAACTCGATCAGGTTCTTTTTGATAACATTTTTGTACCAGTCATATGCCTCAGGTTTGGTGAGATCCACCACGCTTGCATAGAACTCGCCAAATTCGACCTGATAATCGTTACCGCTGTAATCTTTGGTCAGATAGCCATGTTCAGCGGCCTCGGCATACAGTTCTTTCTCGATGGCGACATACGGGTTGATGTAACCGAGAAAGCGCACGCCCTGTTTTTTCCATTGCGGGATACGCTTATCCAGATCCGGGTACAGCTCGCTGTCCCAGCGCCAGTTCCACATCAGACGTTTGCCGAAAGAGGTGATACGACGGCCTTCCCAGTCCTGTGCCCAAATACCGCTGACTTTGACGCCATGTTCACGCATCAGATCCAGCTTATGTTGGCAGACTTCGGTTCCCCCTTGAATACCGAGGATCACGCCGTCGTAAACCCAGTCAGGCAGTTCAGGTTGGCGCCCCAACAATGCGGTCAACTTTTCTAACAGGCTGATATAGGTGCTAGCACAGTCAAAACGCAGCACCGCCTGATCCTGCCAGATCGCCAGTTCATGATAGGCTGGTGCAGAGAAATCAAAGTTCATATAACAGCTGTTTTCGACATGGCAGTAATACTTCTGGCTGCTGACAAACGTCGGCTGTGGGAAGAAGGTCCAGTAGTAATCACCACCCGCATTTTCTTTGCAGTCAGCCTGCCAGGTAACAAGACTCTGCTTGTTACGGCCAACACCCTGTTCGCTGGTCCATAGTGGGAAAGGTTTTCCACGCAGATCGAAATAGGAAAACTGCTCGCCGCAGCCATAAACGTGATCCTCAGGCTGAGCAGACAGACGCAGCCACATGCGGTTGTTATGCTCATCGTCATTGCGCAGTTGCATCTCCAACCGCCCGGCGCTATCTGTGCCGACTTCCAGCGTGCTTTGTGCCACATCACCCCGGCTGAAGCGGATCACCCAGCCCCCGTTTTGTGGGGTAATGCAGGCCTCTGTCAGTGCCAGTTTTTCACTAAGTTGATCTTTGATGCTGAAGTTACCGCGGAACATATCAATATCCGCTTTACCACGTCCGATCCACAGGCAGGGAGCCTGTGTACTGTGTTGCAACAGCACTCTATTGTGAAACCTCAGCGTAAATCCACCTTGGTGCTGCGTCAGTTCCAGGCCATTCAGGCCGCCTTGCTGAGAAGCCATACTCCATTCTCCCAAAAGGTTAATTGCCGTATTTTCCCCAAACGTTTACATCAGGCTCAGGTTAGCTCAATCACGTCCAGGCCAAGCAGATTGGCGACTTTACGCAGTAGCGGCCGGTGTTCGCCGTATACCAGTGAGGTGTGATGCTCCATGCCCGCCGCGATCAGCCTCTGGCGGTAAGTGTCAGCATCCACATCCAGTCGTGCCGTCCCCGCAGTGCCAGAAAAGGCCAACGGGGCTTTGATCATCTCGCCACCCGCCAGCATCAGGCGCAGTTTGCCTTCGCCCTGAGTGATGCGGCACAGCGTGATGCGCCCCGGTTTGAGGGCGAATTCGGAGAGCAGTGGGAGCTTACGGTTAGAGTGGATGGTGGCCTGCACTGGGCCGTCGCAATCGGCCATTTCGATCGGTGCCTGTCCACAGTGCCAGAACACCACACTGTTATCTTGCGGATCGATATCCACCAGGTCAGTATTGAATGCCGCATTGCCAGACGCCCATTGCGCCATCAGTGAAGAGAGCACGCCAAACATGTCGGCTTCACAGCCGCACGGCACTTTGTCTTCATTCATCAGTGCCAATGCACCACAGGCAGCACAGCCGTAGTCGGTGAAGAAATCCGGCCAGCAACGCACAGCAATGCCGGTGTAACCTTCACGCTGCGCTTTTTCACGCAGGGCAGAATAAACCTTGAGGGTTTTGCGGGTGGCGGTCTGGTCCATCTCCGCCAGATTGGAGAAATCTTTGGCTCGGCGGGCATAAGGCGCATCGGCTACGCTGTCGGGTAGCTCTTTCACTTCATCGATAAACTCCAACACCGGCTGACGGGTGATTTCAACACCAAAGTGCTGCTTCAACTGTTGCTGATTATAGTTACAGGCATCAAAACCCAACGGATGTTCGCCAATCACCATCACCTTGGCCTGTTTGAAGCGTTTGACTATCGCTGCCGCCTGCGCCAACTGCAGCAGTTCGTGAACCACACGGCTATCGTCCGGTAAACCATGCAATGTCTGCACGTTGAGCGCTTCACGGCTCAATGCGTGGCACGCCAGATTCACACCGCAGAATGAGTTCAGACGTAAACGGCCACCGGTACGCGCTTCCGGGAATGACCACATTGCCGTAGGTACGGGAAAATCACGCACCACTTCCAGGGTAAGTGAAGCATCTGTAAAGGTGACCTGTAAGATCATTAACAGATCGAGATCGGCCTGTTTGAGTGCGGGTAACGCTTGTAGGGCCGACTCCGCATCAAACTGCAACACCGGGTCACCAACCAGATCAAAATCCATGCTGTTAAGTATTTGCCAAGCCTGTGCCAGCATTTCCTGCGCGTAGGGAACATCAAAGGTTGTGCGGCCCAGTGCCAGCACACCAACTTTTGCTTTATTTTTCATTTTATGACTTCCAGTGATCGAATAAATCTATGCAACAGTACTGAAACGGTGCTCAGTCCGGCTGTGGTATTTTTCCCCTGGGCGCAACACAACATTGCCGAAATGGGCATGGTGGATGCTGTCCGGGAATGCCTGTGTTTCAAGGCAGAGGCCGGAAAAGGCCTGATAGCGATGACCGGCCTTACCGTTCCAGACCTTGTTGGAAAGTTTGAAGGCGTTATAGAACTGCACACCTGGCAGCGAGGTATGAACTTCCATCACACGTCCACTCTGCGGGCAGATAAGCGTCGCGGCAGGATGCAGTTCACCTTGCCCTGGCTTGAGCACATAATTCATATCAAAATCCTGTGCTGGCCGATGCAGCATGGCGTCCCCTAAGCGACGGGCATTGCGAAAATCAAATGCCGTTCCGGCAACACGGCGAATTTCACCGGTTGGCAGCATGGTGACTTCGTCCACTGGCGTAATGAAATCGGCTTCGATCTTGAGCTGTTGGTTATGGATCAGGTGCGTGTGGCCCAGCAGATTGTAGTAACTGTGATTGACCAGATTGACCAATGTCGGCTTATCCGTTTCCGCTGAAAAACTCAGCGTCATTACGTTGTTTTCGGTCAGACCAATACGGTGGCAAACCCGTAGATTCCCTGGATAACCCTCTTCACCATCGGCAGAAGTTCGGCTGAAGATGATACCGTCACCATCTGGCTGCGCCTGCCAGATATATTTGTCAAAACCCCGAAGTCCTCCGTGTAAGTGCTGCCCTGTCGTCAATTCATTAGTGGCTAAAATATGCTCATCGCCATCAATGCTGAAACGTCCACCCGCAATACGATTGGCACAGCGCCCGGCAATCGCACCAAAGAATGGATGCCCGGCCTGATAGGAAGCCAGCTCGTCAAAACCCAATACGATATCCTCCGTCTGCCCGTGACGATCAGGCACCCAGAGTTGAGTAATGATGCAACCGTAATCAGTCACACATAACCGCATACCGTTCACATTAGTCAGCGTGAAAAGGGAAACGGCCTGTCCTTGATGTTCGCCAAAATGTTGGCGTTGGATGGTTGTCATAATCTGAACCTTATGATCAGCGTGGCATATTACCGCGCAACAGAGGGTTAAAATTGAGCGGCTTTACCATTGCTGCCGAACAATCTGATTTTTTCGGCTACCTTGGCTTGCATCGCATTTTGGCCATTGCCCAGTGAAACAGCCAACACGAACTCTTGCGGATCCTTGTTGAGTACTTCAGCTATCCCTTGAGTGAAAGCCTGCCGCAGTTCGGTATCCACATTTATTTTTGCTACCCCCAACGAGACCGCTTTGCGGATCTGCTCGTCCGGCACACCGGACCCTCCGTGCAGCACAATCGGCTTCTTGACGATCTCTCGGATCTCCTGCAGGCGTTCAAAAGCCAGCTTGGGTTCTTGCTTGTACAGTCCATGGGCTGTTCCAATGGATACAGCCAGATAATCCACAGTCGTCAATTCTGCAAACTTCAGAGCCTCATCACTGCTGGTAATAAGTGCATCTTTTTCATCAACCGAAATATCATCTTCGGTGCCACCAATTTTGCCGATCTCACCTTCCACACCGATATTCAGCACATGGGCGACATCCGCTACAGCGCGAGTTACGCGAACATTTTCTTCGAACGGCAGATGTGAGCCGTCGAACATTACCGATTGGAACCCAGCCTGCACTGCCCGCAGGGTTTGCTCAAAGCTGCGGCTATGATCGAGGTGAATACATACCGGCACGGTAATGTCGTGCATAAACGCATCGATCATTTTTTTCATCGGCTCTAACCCCATCACACTGATCACTTTCTGGCCGACCTGTATCATGATGGGTGCTTGCTCCTGTTCTGCCGCCAGCAAGATGGCGCGAATAGTTTCAGCGTTATGTGCGCTAAACGCGCCAATGGCATAGCCGTTTTCCCATGCGTGCTGAATCATGCTATTACCGGATAAATAAGGCATTTTCTCTCCCCTTTGCGCACTGAATATCAGGCGCTTCTGCAGTAAACCTACTTAGTGTTCGCCCTGCCTGAAGTAAAACGAACCTGCTCCAGAATGGCGCTCCAATCCTGTTTTCCACGCCCGCTGGCACGCGCCTGGCTGTAAACCTCCCGTGAAGCTGCCCCCATAGGCATCGCAACATGAAGCTGATTGGCCACATCCAGCGCAATTCCTAAATCTTTATGTGCCAGATCGATCATGAATGCCGGGCTGAGATCGCCCTTCAACACTTTGTTAGGCCACGTTGTGGTGAAATGGCCTTTACCTGCCGGTGTGCCACTCATTACTTTCAGCGCTACGTCGAACGATAGCCCCAAAGCCTCGCACAGCACGGCTGCCTCAGCAGACAATGCATTCAGAGCGATACTCATGTAGTTGTTGATCAGTTTTACGCGGATACCCATGCCTGGCCCGCCGGCATTAATCAGTTCAGAGCCCATTGCCATCAACACTGGCGTAGCGCGTTCTACCTGCTTGGCGTTACCACCAGCCAGGATCAACAATGTGCCAGCCTGTGCGTGATCTGAAGTACGCCCTACCGGTGCATCCATCAGGCTAAAACCACGCGCCTGCATCTCTGCGATCAAGCGGTCGGTTTGCAGTGGGTGGATAGTGGACATGTCAATCACGAGGGCCTCGGGTGATAACGCAGAACACACCCCGTCAGCACCGAACAATACTTCACGTACCAAATCGCCGTTAGGCAACATGGTAATCACGAACTCGGCATCCAGCGCTGCCTGTGCCGGACTGGCGGCCCCTTTAGCCCCTTGTGCTTCCAGGCTACTGACCGCCGCCGAGCTGATATCAAAAACGCTCAACCGATGACCTTGTTTGATCAGATTGCTGGCCATAGGCGCCCCCATTTGCCCTAGCCCGATAAATGCGATCTGTGCCATGGTGTTCTCCTGTTGGTTTAGAGTGTCATCTTTATGACAATCAAACGGTAAATAATAGAATTACTTGTCTGTTTTTGATCGTATTTGTAATTTATAGTCAAAAAATTGACAACCATCACTCTTTTAACATTTAAGAAAATTAAAATGGCTGCATCGTGATCGGCCACCACTTTTTGGTGAAAACCGTTTTGGCAACAGCAAATGAACAACAAGGATCCAGACCATGACTCGAATCGCATGTGTAGGTATTACAGTGCAGGACCGTTTGTATTACGTGGAGAAACTACCGCAAGGCGGCGGCAAATATGTTGCTAACGATTATCGAGAAATAGGCGGAGGGCCAGCGGCAACGGCAGCGGTAACTGCAGCCAAACTAGGGGCCAAAGTGGACTTTATTGGCCGTGTCGGGGGGGATAATACCGGGCAAACGCTGTTGGATGAATTAGCCAGTTATGGCGTTAATGTCGGTTACACACGCCGCTACCCGCAAGCCCGTTCGTCACAATCAGCAGTGCTGGTGGATGCACAGGGGGAACGCATTATTGTCAACCACCCCAGTCCTGACTTGCCAGAAGAAGCCGGCTGGCTAAACCAGATCGACTTCAGCCAATACGACGTGGTATTGGCTGACGTACGCTGGCATCATGGGGCACTAACCGCCTTTACCCTGGCCCGTCAGGCAGGGGTTACAACCTTGTTAGATGCTGACGTGACGCCGCAGGATATCCGCCCATTGGTAGCTCTGGCCGATCATGCGGCTTTCTCCGAACCCGGCTTACTACGCATAACAGGAGAAAACAATGTCGAGAAAAGTCTTCGAGCAGCCAAAAATGACAAAAATGGACACGTTTATGTCACTCAAGGAAAACAAGGTTGCTTCTGGCTGGAAAATGGTCAACTGAAACATCAGCCTGGCTTTAAGGTAAAAGTGGTCGATACCACAGGAGCAGGAGATGTTTTTCATGGTGCATTGGCAGTAACTCTGGGATCTTATACTGATATTGCCGAAGCGGTACGTTATGCAAATGCAGTTGCCGCGCTGAAGTGTACGCGTCCTGGAGGACGAGCTGGCATCCCCGATTGTGATCAAACAAACTCTTTCCTGGCCAGTTTTGTATAAAATGATCAACTGATGTCAATATTAAGAGAACTGAACATGAGTCTGACTGAACTTACCGGCAACCCACGCCACGATCAGCTGATTCAGTTGATCGCCAAGCGTGGCTACATGAATATCGACGAACTGGCACAATTGCTGGAGGTTTCAACACAGACGGTAAGACGTGATATTCGTAAACTGAGCGAACAGGGGTTGATTACTCGTCATCATGGTGGAGCAGGTCGTGCCTCAAGCGTGGTAAATACTGCCTTTGAGCAGCGGGAACTCTCTTATACGCAAGAAAAAGTCGCCATAGCCGGCTCCATTGCCGATTATATTCCAGACCGTTCCACGGTATTCATCACCATCGGCACCACCGTTGAACATATAGCCAGGGCACTGATGGGCCATAGCCACCTGCGCATCATAACCAATAGTTTACGGGTGGCGCATATCTTGTATAAAAACACCGAGTTTGAGGTCATGGTACCCGGTGGTACACTGCGCCCCAATAACGGCGGCATCATTGGCCCTAGTGCAGTCACTTTTGTAGAGGGCTTCCGCGCTGACTATCTCATTACGAGTATTGGCGCAATTGAGCCTAATGGCGACCTGTTGGAGTTCGATGTGAATGAATCCAGCGTAGTGAAAGCAATGATGGCACACTCACGCCACATTCTTTTGGCAGCAGACCACACCAAGTTCCATACCTCTGCAGCAGTTGAAATTGGCAATACTCGGCAGGCCACCGCATTATTTACCGATTCGCCGCCACCCGCAGCATTGGCAACCCTACTGCAACAGCAGCAGGTGGAATTGATCGTTGCTTCAACAGGCAACGAGGAGCCCACTCTTTGAGCACAAACCCGACACGCCGTGCCCCCCACCCTGAGGGGGCGTATCGCGCATCCCTGCGTTCAACGGTCGGCTAACCTGCATCACTCACACCCGTAGCACTATTGCGCACCACTATTTAGAGATGAAAATTATACCTTGGCTTAACATAGCGTTCTGCCCGATACTCTGCCTACGCCTACCTTTTTTGTTATTGAAAACTCATGAAACAACAACCCGAACACTCAGGCCTTAGCCCTTTACTCACTGTTATTATCGCCACTGCTACCGGGCTAGCAGTGGCCAGTAACTACTACGCACAACCGCTATTGGAGACAATCGCACAAAATTTTAATCTGTCGGTTAACCAAGCTGGTTTTATCGTCACGGCAGCGCAGCTAGGGTATGCCGTCGGCTTGCTGTTACTGGTTCCTTTAGGCGATATGTTTGAACGCCGTAGTCTGATTGTATTTATGACCCTACTCGCCGCTGGCGGTATGCTGGTCACGGCCACCTCCAGTACGTTATCAATGTTGATCCTTGGCACAGCTCTTACCGGGCTCTTTTCTGTCGTAGCACAATTGTTGGTCCCCCTTGCCGCGACGCTAGCACATCCAGCAAAACGCGGTAAAACTGTTGGCATGATCATGAGTGGGCTGTTACTCGGCATTCTACTAGCACGCACCATTTCCGGTGCTCTGGCCGCTATTGGCGGTTGGCAAACTATTTATTGGGTTGCCAGCGTGTTGATGATTATGATGGCAGTGATCCTATGGCGAGCTCTGCCAAGCTACAAAGTGCATTCAGGACTGAATTATCCGCAACTGCTGAAATCGATCTTTTCCCTGTTCTGCTTCACTCCGTTATTGCGCACGCGTGCGCTCCTCGGTGCGCTGTCATTCGCCAACTTCAGCGTATTGTGGACATCAATGGCTTTTTTGCTCGCTTCCCCACCATTCAATTATTCGGAAGGGGTAATCGGGTTGTTTGGTTTAGTCGGTGCGGCTGGCGCACTTGCAGCATCACGCGCGGGTCATCTTGTCGATAAAGGTAAAGCTGGGTTGACAACCAGTGTCGGGCTGATACTGCTGCTGTTATCATGGATCCCTATCTCGCTGGCCAAACACTCTCTCTGGGCTTTAATCATGGGTATTCTTGTGCTGGACTTGGCCGTCCAAGCGGTCCATGTTACCAACCAGAGTGTGATTTACCGGATCATGCCCGAAGCACGTAACCGCCTGACCGCAGGCTACATGACCAGTTACTTCGTTGGCGGAGCTTTGGGATCGGTACTTTCTGCTGCGGCTTACCAACACACAGGCTGGAACGGTGTAGCTGCTACAGGAGGCGTATTGTGCGTCTTAAATCTGCTGACCTGGTGGCGCGGAAAACAACATGACCCACAAGAGGCTTCCTCCCTTTAGGCTGTATTCCCCGTTGTATGCAAGTGCTGATGGTGGTTATTTGAGGAATATCACTTAGTTTATGCACTTGCCGCACACCTAAATAACCGCCAGAGGTAATTATACGTAATGGTATTTATATATCCAATTAGCAAATCAATGATGGGGGAATTTATTTTTAATATGCTGATTGCAGAATTTTAATAATTTGAGTTACATGATGAAAATGCAATGTTTTTCAATAGTAAGTGTGTAACCGCAGAAGGGCAAGGTACAGACTTGAGCCAAGTCACTGAGCTCATCAGATATTACAGCTGATTAAATAGCAACAGATATATACTTAAGCCCATTCAAATTTTAGCAGGCGGCAACTGAGCGAAAAATCGATCAGGAACAGCGCTTGTACAGCCCGTATCAACAAACATCACTTTAGCTTGAATGACGACAGGTATATCCCAAAATAATTCGAGTTGCATGCAGATGCCAAGTCTGAGAGTCACCCGTTACATAGCTCACTATGTGACGGGTGAGAACGGACGAAGCCAACACCGAGGCAACTTGAAGAATGAAGGGTATAAAAATATTTTAACTCAACCCCTGATAATCTGATTAGCAACAGAGACTGGGTTCCTGTATATTTCCCACTCACAGCATTGTAAATTTAAATCTATAGTTACCTTGTGTTTCTTTTTCTTATACTTTATATATCGACATATAAATAACAAATAACCCATTGAAGTAATGATTCAATATTCTTCCTCAGGCCTATATAAAAACATAAGCTTTTGCAATAACTGGCAGAAACACACGATTTGTACCATTCCAAACTTACAAATGACACAAATCGCTAAATTAATCCTTCACTAAAGATTTACATCTTTAGTAACCATAGTTATCATAACAAATGAAATTAATGAGGCCATAAATTATGGAAAATTCTTTTACACCCATAGAGGACATGCTTAATTTCCGCGCCAAGCGCCAGAAAAACTTCCCTTACCAGGAAATTCTACTGACACGACTTTGTATGCATATGCAGAGCAAATTGCTGGAAAATCGCAATAAAATGCTCAAAGCACAAGGAATCAACGAAACATTGTTTATGGCTCTAATTACATTAGATGCGCAAGAAAACCATAGTATTCAACCCTCTGAGCTAAGCTCAGCATTGGGTTCATCGCGTACTAATGCAACACGTATTGCCGACGAACTTGAGAAGCGCGGCTGGATTGAGCGCCGTGAAAGCGAGAATGACCGTAGATGCCTCCATCTTCATCTGATCGAGCCAGGCAAAGCGTTTCTGGAACAAATGCTGCCACCGCAGCACAAATCTCTGCATTTCCTGTGGTCTACACTGAGCCAAGAGGAACAGCAGCATCTTGAAGTACTGATGCGTAAGCTTTTGGCACGTTTGGAACACATGGAAGTTTCAGAACAGTTATCCCAATAATTTCTGTTCGGGTAATTAATTTATGCAATCCCCGTTAAACTGGAGATTCCCCCCACTGTTCACCGTCGAATTGCTGGTAGGGTGCGCATCAACTGACCCTATAACATCCCAATCCGAGTTGTTGGGTCCACAAAGCTTGCAACTTGGACAATCTAAAGTCAGCTCGCTGTCATTAAGACATCAATGGTGGCTTACGCTTAATGATCCGCAGCTTGATGCCTTGATGACCCAGACACTGCAAAGCTCACCTTCGCTGAAACAGGCTGCCGCCCGCGTGCGGGAAGCGCAGAGTGTTGTCGGTGAGCCCAGTGCTGCCAATGGCTCGAATCTGGATATGAATGCCAGCATCAACCATCAGCGTATTGCGCAAAATACCAATCAGGGTTTTGGTTATCCCCTCAACCCAATATTTGAATCCTCAAACTCATTAGGGGGCAATTTGACCTATGAGTTTGATTGGTGCGGTAAATATCGTAATCAGGTGAATGCAGCAAAAGCTCAGGTTAACGCCGCTCGTGCCGAACAGGCTCAGACGGCTTTAGCACTGACGAATACTGTAGCCTTAACTTATTACCAACTGCAGGCGAATTATGCATTGGAAAAAGTTCTACAACAGGAGGTAGAAAACAATCAACACTTGTCTGAACTACGTCAACGACAATATGAGGCCGGGCTTTATGGGAACGAAGTCCCTCAGCAAACGCAGGCGCAAGCAGACGGTGCCAAACAGCAGCTCATTCAGTTACAACCCCGCGTTGAACAACTTAAGCACCAATTAGCCTCGTTGGCAGGCTTTGGCTTTAATGCGATGCAATCGTTGCACCCAGTAACCCTTCCCGCAGAAGGCATCTTGATTCCCAAAAGTGAACTGACCGCCGATTTGTTGGGTAAATGCCCAGATATGGCCGCTCAGCGACAGTTAGTGGGGTCGTACAATCAGCGGGTGAGTGCAGAGCGCAAAGCATTTTATCCTAGCCTGTCTATATCAGCCTTTGCTGGGCTGGCAACGACCAACGTTGCTGGTACCAGCACTAACTTACTGGAAGCAACCAGTCAGGCATGGGGGTAATCCCCGCTATTTCACTGCCAATTTTCCATGCTGGTGCGTTACGCCGCACGTTGGGGCAGGAATTATTGGACGTGACGAACTGTTGAGCAGTCAAACAAAATTACGACAGCAACAACAGGCGGAACTGAATGCCAACAGCACTCTTATACAGGCAAAAATAGCATTGATACGCATACTAGGAGGCGGCTATCAGGCCCCTACTGCAGCGGATTTAACAGCATAACATTCTCATCATATTACAAGCTGCATGCGTATTGCCTGCAACTCGAACTATTCAAAGTTTATACGTGGAGAACGCCATGAGTACAGGCGCGGAAGCTCAAACCTCGCAGCAACCGACAGGCAGAAAAAAACAGCGTAAGTTCTGGCTATCGCTACTGACGATTATTTTTATTGTTATTGGAATTGCCTATTTAGTGTATTGGTTTCAGGTACTTCGTCATCATCAGGAAACAGATAATGCTTATGTGTCAGGTAATCAAGTACAAATCATGGCACAGGTATCCGGCAGCGTAAACAGTGTGACATTTGACGATACAGACTTCGTCAGGAAAGGCGACGTATTGTTAACGCTCGATCCTACCGATGCACAACAGGCGTTAGAGCGAGCTAAAACCGCACTGGCCAATAGCGTGCGCCAAACGCATCAATTGGTGATAAATGGTAAGCAGTATCAGGCGAATATTGCGTTGCGCAAGTCAGATCTGAGTAAAGCCGAAAACGATCTCAAACGTCGCGTCATACTGGGGAATGCAGATGCGATTGGTCGTGAAGAGTTGCAACACGCCCGAGAGGCGGTAGACAATGCCAAAGCGGCACTGGAAGTCGCGGTACAGCAATACAATGCCAATCAGGCAATGGTGCTCAATACCCCGTTGGCAGAACAGCCTGCCATTCTGCAAGCGGCAGCCCACATGCGTGATGCTTGGTTGGCGTTACAGCGCACTCGAGTAGTCAGTCCAATCACCGGCTTTGTTTCACGTCGCAGTGTGCAAGTAGGAGCACAAATATCGCCGGGAATGCCTCTGATGGCCGTGGTACCTGCTGACCCTATCTGGATAGATGCCAACTTTAAAGAAACGCAGATCGCTAATATGCGGATCGGGCAACCAGCAACGGTTATCACTGACGTTTACGGTAACGATGTGGTGTTCAGAGGTAAAGTAGTCGGTATTGATATGGGAACAGGCAGCGTCTTCTCACTGCTGCCAGCGCAGAACGCAACAGGAAACTGGATAAAAGTGGTTCAACGTTTGCCAGTGCGCATCGAGTTGGAATCACAACAGGTTGCCGAGCATCCTCTACGCATCGGTCTTTCCACACGTGTTACTGTAGACACCACGGATCAGGAAGGTTTGGTACTGGCTAATACAGTGCGTGAAAAACCTCGGTATGAAACCAGTGCACTGGCGCTGGACTTGACACCGGTTAATCAGATGATCGCCGATGTGATCCATGCAAATGCCGGTTAAGCGCTCGGGAGGTTATCTTGGCACAAAAACCGCTTGAAGGTGCCCAGCTCGCCTGGATGACGGTCGCGCTGGCGATGGCGACCTTTATGCAGGTACTGGATTCAACCATTGCCAACGTTGCGATACCGACCATTTCAGGTAACCTTGGTTCCTCCAGCTCACAGGGCACTTGGGTGATCACCTCATTTGGTGTGGCAAATGCCATTTCGATTCCGATCACCGGCTGGTTGGCAAAACGCGTAGGTGAAGTACGCCTGTTTCTATGGTCCACAGCGCTGTTCGCCCTGGCTTCTTGGTTGTGCGGTATTTCCAATAGCTTGGGAATGTTGATCTTCTTCCGGGTGATCCAGGGTGTGGTCGCAGGGCCTTTGATACCCCTATCGCAAAGTTTGCTGCTGAACAACTACCCTCCAGCCAAGCGCGCAATGGCCCTGGCGCTATGGTCGATGACCGTGATTGTGGCGCCTATTTTTGGCCCAATCCTGGGCGGTTATATCAGTGACAACTATCACTGGGGTTGGATCTTTTTCATCAATATTCCAATTGGGCTGTTCGTGATCCTGGTAGCCAGGTCGACGCTTAAAGGCAGGGAAACGCAAACAGAGATCAAACCCATCGATACTGTCGGATTGGTTTTGCTGGTTGTAGGTATTGGCTCACTGCAAATCATGCTTGATCAAGGGAAAGAGTTAGACTGGTTCAACTCTACCGAGATCATCGTCCTTACCGTTGTGGCGGTGGTGGCGCTGGTGTTCCTGGTGGTATGGGAATTGACCGATGACCATCCGGTAGTGGATCTATCTCTGTTCAAATCGCGTAACTTTACCATTGGCTGTCTATGTATAAGCTTGGCCTATATGCTGTATTTCGGGGCAATCGTCCTCTTGCCCCAATTATTGCAAGAGGTTTATGGTTACACCGCCACCTGGGCAGGCCTCGCTTCCGCGCCAGTGGGGTTAATACCGATAGTCTTGTCACCGATTATCGGCCGCTTTGGCAACCGGCTGGATATGCGCCGTTTGGTAACCTTTAGCTTTGTCATGTATGCCGTGTGTTTCTATTGGCGGGCCTATACCTTTGAACCAGGAATGGACTTTGGTGCTTCAGCATGGCCGCAGTTTATTCAGGGCTTTGCTATCGCCTGCTTCTTTATGCCACTGACCACAATCACCTTGTCCGGACTGCCCCCCGAACGTATGGCGGCAGCTTCGAGTCTATCAAACTTTCTGCGAACATTAGCGGGTTCTATCGGTACTTCGATCACAACAACGTTATGGACTCAGCGTGAATCCATGCACCATGCGCATTTGTCAGAGTTTGTTAATCCGTTCAATCCGCAGACGCAAGAGATGTACACCAAGCTGGAAAATCTTGGCATGGACAAGCAACAAGCTTCAGCGTATATCGCTAAGGAAATCACCGCGCAGGGGTTGATTATCTCGGCGAACGAGATTTTCTGGCTCTCTGCGGGAGTGTTCCTGATCCTGTTGGCACTCGTGTGGTTCGCCAAACCGCCTTTTAGCTCTGGCGGCGGCGGGAGCGGTGCCCACTGATCGAACAGTAAACAAAAGGGCTGCTCAATATGTCCAGAGTGAGCGCCTTAATTTAGGATCAGTTGACGATAGCGCAGTTCCGGCGATCCCTCGTCCAGGGTGATTTCTAGCGTGGCGACCGTATCTGAAAGCAGGTTTAGTGCACTCACGCGCCCCCGATAACTCTGCGGGTTGATGTTGCAAATGTTGGAATCGATATCAAGTTTGAAGTTGCAGGCCAGCAGAGATGCAACTTCAAACCACCAGAGTAGCGCTAAGGAATAGCCTGAAGGTGATATTATCTGACCACTGATCCACGACACGGCAGGATAAATATAATTGTACCGCCACCACGTTTTTTTCGGTGAGATATCGCCCGTTTTTGGTTTATCTGAGAATAACGAGCAGCTTAGTTGAAAAATCAACCAATTGAAATGATCGTGTTTTTACCCTGCTAGCCGGAGCCTATAATTATTTTCGCCCGTCAGTTAACCTGATTTTTAATGTGATATTGAACATATCAAAGTCAGGCAATGACACAATTTTGTATGCAGGCTCAGTCACAACGTTTTCCGTTGCGACTTCCACCCAAAACTTGACTGACAAACATTAGGCACAATGTGTCCGTCTGTAGCGTAATAAATCACGCTTGATTCTGACGCCACCAATCGGCCAACAGAATGCCGGTCGCAACGGAAACGTTTAGACTTTCTACTTTGCCAGTACCACCGATGGACACGCTCATGTCGCCCTGTTGCCAGGCACTGTCGCTCAAACCATCGCGCTCTTGCCCCAGCACCAATACCATCTTGGTTGGGAGTTCGGCTTTCGCCAACGGAGTACCTTTGTGACTGGATGTCGTCACAATGGTGTACCCAGCCTTGCGGAACGTATCCAGCACTGACAGGAAATCATCGGCATTAATCGCCTTGATATGTTCAGCGCCACCTTCTGCGGTTCGTACAGCAGCACCAGACTCAAGAACCGCTGGATCCTGCAGCAACACGCCATTCACACCAAAGTGCGCGCAAGAGCGAACAATTGCGCCCAGATTATGGGGATTACCTACCTCCTCCAATGCCAGCACGCAATCTTTGGCTGGTGCATTTTTCAGGTAAGCCTGCGCATCCAGGCCCTGCCGTTTTTTGATCAGGAAACACACGCCTCCATGGTGTTCAGTACCGGACGCTTTCGCCAGTTCCTCTTCATCCACCACATGGTAAGCCTTGCGATTTGCAGCCATCCAGCGCAGCGCTTCACGGAAACGCGGGGTGACCGATTGTACAAACCAGGCGCGCACAATGGCATCCGGTCGGCTGGCGAATAATGCCTGGCAGGCGTTTTCACCGTAAACCCGGGTTTCTTCAGCGCGCTGACGGCGCAACTGTTCCGGATCGATAAAGCTTTTACCACTGATCCCACCATGATCGAACGCGGGTTCTTCTTCGGGACCACGGGATACGGTTTTCCAGGGTGAATCGTAACCACCTCGTTCTTCCGTGCGCGCTGAGCGGCGAGGGCGATCGCTCTCACTGCGGCGGGGATCAGAGCCCCGACGATCGCCACCCCGTGACTTATTCTGGCCAGAGCGTGTATTGTCTGTAGGACGGCCTTTACCGTCCGTACGTTTATTCTTGCTACGATTGTCACCGCTGTCGTCGTCACTACGGACGTACATCACTTTGACTTTACCGTTCTTGCCACTAAATGAATCGTTCATTGTCTTCTCCACCAACGCGCTGGGCGCGAAGAGTACCTGATGTTGGTGCGCTAAGCCACCAACTTGCAATAAAAGCTAGCAACTATCAAATTCATCGAATAAATCACCTAGTCGAGTGCTACGCTTTTACCGATAATAAGCAACATTGATGATATATATTTGCAGCCTGTAACGCTGCGTTAGCCCCTGAGGTCACCATGAATACAGTTTGCTCTGCTTGCCATGCCACCAACCGCGTTCCTGACGAGCGCATCACTGATGGCGCTAAATGTGGCCGCTGCGGCCATGAATTGTTTCACGGAGAAGTCATAAATGCGACTGCCACTACTCTGAACCAACTGCTACAGGATGATTTGCCGGTAGTGATCGATTTTTGGGCTCCATGGTGCGGCCCATGCCGCAACTTCGCCCCAATCTTTGAAGACGTGGCTGAAGAGCGTGCAGGCAAGATGCGGTTTGTCAAAGTCAACACCGAAGCCGAACCAGAACTAGGGGCACGATTCAATATTCGTAGCATCCCGACCATAATGGTGTTTCACGGCGGCAAAATGGTCAATATGCTTAATGGTGCAATGCCGAAAGGCCCATTTGATGACTGGCTCAATCAGAAAGTCTAACGCAAAAACGGTTATGATGCCGCTGCTTATTGGCTGGTAGGCTAGAACCATAAACAGCGACGGCGGTAAAAGCCCGAGGGACTCTCCCGTCGGGCTTTTTTCTGCGCTACAATGGCGCCTTTTCTCAGGATCGTTATGACTGACAATGCCGTACTCCGTCTGCGCCAATTCCGTTTAGATAATGCTACCCGCCCCTATCGGGCTCGTGGCTGTCGCGTAGTGCGCTGTCAGAATTGCTTACTGCCGCAGCAAAATTGCTTATGTGCCACGATCAAACCCCAGCACGCCAACAGCCGTTTCTGCCTGATCATGTTCGGCACTGAACCCTTGAAGCCCAGTAATACAGGCCGTCTGATCGCAGACATTCTGCCAAATACCCAGGCATTTATTTGGTCCCGCACCCACGTTGCCCCCGACCTGCTGGACGTGATCAACGATCCCTCACGTCAGCCTTACGTTGTATTCCCAGCATCCTATGCCGATCCTGAACGCCCTGTATTCAGCAGCCTGCCAACCAATGGGAAAGCCCCACTGTTTATCATGCTCGATGGTACTTGGTCTGAAGCTCGTAAGATGTTCCGTAAGAGCCCCTATCTGGATCAGTTTCCAGTGTTTTCGCTGAATGTATTGGCGGCATCCGGTTATCAACTACGTGAAGCAAGCCGCACCGAGCAGCACTGCACGGCAGAAGTGGCCGCAGCACTACTGCAACAGGCAGGAGACGAGCAGGCAGCTAGAGGGCTTAGTGAACACTTTAGCTATTTCCGCGAGCAGTATCTGATCGGAAAACCTTATCGGCCAGAGGCACCGGTCACAACAAACACACCACAAAGTGCCTAAAATCAGACTATAACTTGCCTCTTTCAGGTTTACGACTTGGAAGAGGAAGGCCCATCAGCAATAGGAGCAGTACATGAGCCAGAGAGGGTTAGAAGCGCTGTTACGCCCCAAATCGATTGCCGTACTCGGTGCTTCGCAACAACCTGGCCGTGCAGGCTATCTGATGATGCGTAATCTGTTAGCCGGGGGATTTACCGGCCCAATTCTGCCGGTGAACCCACGCTATAAGGCGGTGTGCGGCGTGATGGCTTATCCCGATGTTGCCAGCCTGCCGCTGACCCCGGATTTAGCCGTTTTATGCACCAATCAGCAACGCAACCTGTCATTGATTAAGGCTTTGGGAGAACTTGGCTGTAAAACCGCGATCGTGCTTTCCTCTCCCCAAGAGCAATTTGCCGAACTTAAGGCCACCGCACAACGCTACTCGATGCGTCTGCTCGGGCCAAACAGCCTTGGGTTATTAGCCCCGTGGCAAGGCATCAACGCCAGCTTTTCTCCGGTTCCCATTCAGAAAGGTAAGTTGGCGTTTATCTCACAGTCTGCCGCCGTAGCTAATACTATTTTAGACTGGGCGCAACAGAGGGAAGTTGGGTTCTCTTATTTCATCGCGCTGGGCGACAGCCTGGATATCGACGTTGACGACCTGCTCGATTTCTTAGCCCGTGACAGCAAGACCAGTGCGATCCTGTTGTATCTGGAAAACATCAGTGATGCCCGGCGTTTCCTTTCCGCTTCCCGAAGCGCCTCCCGCAACAAACCCATCCTGGTTATTAAAAGTGGCCGGAGTAAGCAAGCGCAGTTGCTGCTTAACAGCCAGCAGGGATTGGACGCCGCCTACGATGCCGCCATTCAGCGGGCCGGTTTACTACGCGTGCAAGATACCCATGAGCTATTCTCTGCCGTGGAAACCTTGAGCCATATGCAGCCACTTCGTGGCGAACGGCTAATGATCATCAGCAATGGTGCTGCTCCTGCTGCAATGGCGCTGGATGAACTGCTTTCCCGCAATGGCAAACTGGCGGTACTGACTGAAGAAACGCAGAAAAAACTTAGCACATTGCTGCCCGAATTTATCCATGTAAGTAATCCTATCGACTTGCGCGATGACGCGACCCCCAAGCGCTATCTGGCAGCTCTTCAGCCCTTGCTCGACAGCCACGACTACGATGCCCTGTTACTGATCCATGCGCCGAGTGCAGCCTCGCCAGGAACGCCAACTGCTGAATGTCTGATCGAAGCCATCCGTCAGCACCCGCGTGGCAAACGTATTACTCTGCTGACAAACTGGTGTGGCGAATATTCTTCGCAGGAAGCTCGCCGTCTGTTTACCGAAGCTGGGATCCCGACTTACCGCACACCAGAAGGCGCGATAACCGCATTTATGCATATGGTGGAATACCGCCGTAACCAGAAACAGCTGAAAGAAACCCCTGCGCTACCGATTGGGCTGACCGCCAATACTGCAGATGCGCACAAGCTGATCGGCGATGCTCTGGCAGAAGGAGCTAGCCAGCTCGATACACATGAGGTTCAGCCTATCCTGCAAGCCTATGGCCTAAGCACCTTGCCCACCTGGATCGCAGGTGACAGCGCCGAAGCGGTACATATTGCCGAACAAATTGGTTATCCGGTCGCATTGAAACTGCGTTCTCCGGATATTTCACACAAATCCGAAGTTCAAGGGGTAATGCTCTATCTACGTACCGCGACTGAAGTTCAGCGCGCCGCAGAGGCCATCCTCGACCGGGTAAAACGCACCTATCCGCAAGCACGTATACATGGCCTGCTGGTACAGAGTATGGCCAACCGCGCTGGAGCCCAGGAACTGCGAATTGCTGTCGAACAAGATGCCATTTTCGGCCCACTGATCATGCTAGGTGAAGGGGGAATCGAATGGCGGCAAGAGAATCAGGTTGCAGTGGCACTACCTCCACTTAATATGGCGTTGGCCCGTTATCTTGTGTTACAGGCGGTTAAAGGCGGAAAGATCCGTGACCAAAGTGCACAACGTCCGCTCGACATTCTCGGTTTGAGCCGCTTGTTGGTCCAAGTTTCCAACCTTATCCTCGACTGCCCGGAGATCTCACGTCTGGATATTCATCCAGTTCTAGCATCCGGTAGCGAGTTCACTCTGCTGGATGTTTCAATGCAAATAGCCACTTTCTGCGGTGATCCACAAGCACGGTTAGCCATTCGCCCATATCCCCATGAGCTTGAAGAAACAATCAAATTGAAAGATGGTTCTCAGTGCTTGTTCCGGCCGATCCTGCCAGAAGATGAACCGGCGCTGAAGCACTTTATTGATCGCGTCACCAAGGAAGATCTCTACTATCGCTACTTTAGTGAGATCAACGAATTTAGCCACGATGATTTGGCTAATATGACTCAAATCGACTACGATCGAGAAATGGCTTTCGTGGCAGTGCGTAATGGTGATGAGATTATTGGTGTAACGCGTGCTCTGTCTGACCCCGACAACACCGACGCTGAATTCGCCGTTCTGGTGCGTTCCGATCTGAAAGGCCTTGGGTTAGGAAGACAACTGCTGGTGAAATTGATCGGTTATGCCCGCACGCATGGCTTGGACAGGTTAACTGGAATTACTATGCCGAATAACCGGGGCATGGTCACATTAGCACAAAAACTAGGTTTTGTTGTAGATGTGCAAATTGATGAAGGAATTGTCAATTTGATCCTGCCACTGCAGCAAGATGACGTAATTCAGTAAGATTAGTCGCAATGCAATGACAATCCTCCACTTAACATCAAAACATACGCACAATCTTTACAACTAGTGGTATTATCACCAGCTTATTCGAAGAATTTTTATTGTAAGTGGCGTTCCAGCCATTCTAATATGAGAGAAGAAGCGCACTGTGATGTTGTCAAATTTTAAACGTAGCAAACATCAACAACACCTTGCACAACTGCCCAAACTCCAACAGACGGGTGCTGATATCCGCACCCTATATGCGCCCTCCGAGTTCTGTACCACACTGCTGGACTCGATTGCTAACGCCACAACACGTATTTATCTGGTTGCACTCTATTTAGAGCATGATGATGCGGGTAGGGATATACTCAACGCACTATACCAAGCAAAGCAGCGTCGCCCAGAGTTAGAGATCTATGTATTGGTTGACTGGCATCGTGCTCAACGCGGGCGCATCGGTGCCGCCACTGCCAATACCAATGCGGACTGGTATTGTGAAATGGCGGCACAGCACCCACATCTTTCCGTGCCAGTTTACGGGGTTCCAGTCAATACGCGTGAAGCCTTGGGCGTTTTGCATTTAAAGGGCTTCGTTATTGACGATACCGTTATCTACAGTGGTGCCAGTATTAATGATGTTTATCTGCACCGGCACGATAAATACCGCTATGACCGCTACCAGTTAATCACGAACGCTGTACTGGCTGTAACCTTGTGCGATTACATCAAACAACATCTTTTAACTGCCGGTGCAGTGCAACGCCTCGATCGTAATGACAGGCCCAAAAGCCCAGAAATCAAAAGCGAAACCCGTATGTTCCGTTTGGGTCTACGCCATGCAGGGTACCAATTCCATGGTAGTGCGGGTAACGATGAGTTGGCGGTAACCCCTCTAGTTGGGCTGGGCAAGCGGAGCATACTGAACAAAACCATTCATCATCTGATGGCTAGCGCAGATCAAAAACTGACGCTATGTACGCCTTATTTCAATCTGCCAGCCTTACTGGTGCGTAATATTATTTATCTGTTGCGCCAAGGGAAGCAGGTAGAAATCATCGTGGGTGATAAGACAGCCAATGATTTTTATATTCCTGAAGATGAGCCATTCAAAATTATCGGTGCATTACCTTATCTTTATGAGATCAACCTGCGTCGCTTTTTAAGCCGTTTGCAGCGTTATGTGGATACAGGTCAATTGATTGTGCGTCTGTGGAAAGATGGCGATAATAGCTATCACCTGAAGGGGATGTGGGTAGACGACGAATGGCAGTTGATCACCGGTAACAACCTTAATCCCCGTGCCTGGCGTCTGGATCTCGAGAACGCTGTTCTGATCCATGACCCTAAGCAGGAGTTGCGAGAGCAGCGCCACAAAGAGCTTGAGACGATCCGCACGCATACTACCGTGGTCGGTAACTATCTCGAACTACAAAGTATTCAGCAATATCCGGTTAAAGTCCGCAAGCTGATCCGCCGCCTACTCCGTATCCGTATTGACCGATTAATTAGCCGTATTTTGTAGCATCGCTATAATACTTCCAGCGTAGCCCGGCACTTGCCGGGCTTTTTCGTACGTAATAACAGGTGTTTTCATTATGCGCTCACTCCATGTACTGCCCCTCGTTCCGGTTCTGTTTTTCTCCAGTGGCTGCGCACATATGGCCAATGACAGTTGGACGGGTAAGGACAAAGCCCAGCACTTTGTTGCTTCTGCAGCGCTTGCTGCAGTTGGCACCGCCTATGGCGATCATCAGAACTGGAACGAGGCTCGTAGCCGCAGCTTTGGCCTGCTGTTTTCGATTGGTCTAGGGGCAGCTAAAGAACTGTATGACAGTCGCGAAGGGGGTACAGGCTGGAGTTGGAAGGATTTTGCCTGGGATGTTGCAGGTGCTGCCACGGGTTACAGTATCTATCATCTCGCTCGCTAAGAGATTTATAAATATGCGCTAGCCAGCAGAATTTATATTTTTCATAAAGCAAAAAGCCCCATGCTTTCGCATGGGGCTTTTGACTTTATTTGATGCCTGGCAGTGTCCTACTCTCGCATGGGGAGACCCCACACTACCATCGGCGCTACGGCGTTTCACTTCTGAGTTCGGCATGGGGTCAGGTGGGACCACCGCGCTATTGCCGCCAGGCAAATTCTGTTTCATCCCAACCGCTCACGCTTCTCTCACGTGCAGCCATCAGAACCAATCCGGAACTTTCGCTGAAACCGACTCTTTTCTCTCAAATCCAAAACACCTTCGGTGTTGTAAGGTTAAGCCTCACGGATCATTAGTACTGGTTAGCTCAATGCATCGCTGCACTTACACACCCAGCCTATCAACGTCTTAGTCTTAAACGTTCCTTCAGGGACCTTAAAGGCCCAGGGAAGACTCATCTCGAGGCAAGTTTCGCGCTTAGATGCTTTCAGCGCTTATCTTTTCCGCACTTAGCTACCGGGCAGTGCCATTGGCATGACAACCCGAACACCAGTGGTGCGTTCACTCCGGTCCTCTCGTACTAGGAGCAACCCCTCTCAATCTTCCAACGCCCACGGCAGATAGGGACCGAACTGTCTCACGACGTTCTAAACCCAGCTCGCGTACCACTTTAAATGGCGAACAGCCATACCCTTGGGACCTACTTCAGCCCCAGGATGTGATGAGCCGACATCGAGGTGCCAAACACCGCCGTCGATATGAACTCTTGGGCGGTATCAGCCTGTTATCCCCGGAGTACCTTTTATCCGTTGAGCGATGGCCCTTCCATTCAGAACCACCGGATCACTAAGACCTACTTTCGTACCTGCTCGAGCCGTCACTCTCGCAGTCAAGCTAGCTTATGCCTTTGCACTAACCTCACGATGTCCGACCGTGATTAGCTAACCTTCGTGCTCCTCCGTTACTCTTTGGGAGGAGACCGCCCCAGTCAAACTACCCACCAGACACTGTCCTCACCCCAGATTATGGGGCAGAGTTAGAACATCAAACATTAAAGGGTGGTATTTCAAGGTTGGCTCCATGCAGACTGGCGTCCACACTTCAAAGCCTCCCACCTATCCTACACATCAAGGCTCAATGTTCAGTGTCAAGCTATAGTAAAGGTTCACGGGGTCTTTCCGTCTTGCCGCGGGTACACTGCATCTTCACAGCGAGTTCAATTTCACTGAGTCTCGGGTGGAGACAGCCTGGCCATCATTACGCCATTCGTGCAGGTCGGAACTTACCCGACAAGGAATTTCGCTACCTTAGGACCGTTATAGTTACGGCCGCCGTTTACTGGGGCTTCGATCAAGAGCTTCGCGTTGCCGCTAACCCCATCAATTAACCTTCCAGCACCGGGCAGGCGTCACACCGTATACGTCCACTTTCGTGTTTGCACAGTGCTGTGTTTTTATTAAACAGTTGCAGCCAGCTGGTATCTGCGACTGGCTTCAGCTCCGAGAGCAAGTCTCTTCACCTACGTGCCAGCGTGCCTTCTCCCGAAGTTACGGCACCATTTTGCCTAGTTCCTTCACCCGAGTTCTCTCAAGCGCCTGAGTATTCTCTACCTGACCACCTGTGTCGGTTTGGGGTACGATTCTGTGTTACCTGATGCTTAGAGGCTTTTCCTGGAAGCTGGGCATCAACTACTTCGCCACCGTAGTGACTCGTCATCACGCCTCAGGGTTGATATGCAACCGGATTTACCAGGTCACACCCCCTACACGCTTAAACCGGGACAACCGTCGCCCGGCTAGCCTAGCCTTCTTCGTCCCCCCTTCGCAGTAACACCGAGTACAGGAATATTAACCTGTTTCCCATCGACTACGCTTTTCAGCCTCGCCTTAGGGGTCGACTCACCCTGCCCCGATTAACGTTGGACAGGAACCCTTGGTCTTCCGGCGAGCGGGCTTTTCACCCGCTTTATCGTTACTTATGTCAGCATTCGCACTTCTGATACCTCCAGCAGACCTCACAGTCCACCTTCAACGGCTTACAGAACGCTCCCCTACCCAACAACGCCTAAGCGTCGCTGCCGCAGCTTCGGTGCATGGTTTAGCCCCGTTACATCTTCCGCGCAGGCCGACTCGACCAGTGAGCTATTACGCTTTCTTTAAATGATGGCTGCTTCTAAGCCAACATCCTGGCTGTCTGTGCCTTCCCACATCGTTTCCCACTTAACCATGACTTTGGGACCTTAGCTGGCGGTCTGGGTTGTTTCCCTCTTCACGACGGACGTTAGCACCCGCCGTGTGTCTCCCGTGATAACATTCTTCGGTATTCGGAGTTTGCATCGGGTTGGTAAGCCGGGATGGCCCCCTAGCCGAAACAGTGCTCTACCCCCGAAGATGAGTTCACGAGGCGCTACCTAAATAGCTTTCGGGGAGAACCAGCTATCTCCCGGTTTGATTGGCCTTTCACCCCCAGCCACAAGTCATCCGCTAATTTTTCAACATTAGTCGGTTCGGTCCTCCAGTTAGTGTTACCCAACCTTCAACCTGCCCATGGCTAGATCACCGGGTTTCGGGTCTATACCTTGCAACTAGACGCCCAGTTAAGACTCGGTTTCCCTACGGCTCCCCTATTCGGTTAACCTTGCTACAAAATATAAGTCGCTGACCCATTATACAAAAGGTACGCAGTCACCCCCATTAAGAAGGCTCCCACTGCTTGTACGTACACGGTTTCAGGTTCTATTTCACTCCCCTCGCCGGGGTTCTTTTCGCCTTTCCCTCACGGTACTGGTTCACTATCGGTCAGTCAGGAGTATTTAGCCTTGGAGGATGGTCCCCCCATATTCAGACAGGATGTCACGTGTCCCGCCCTACTCATCGAACTCACAGAATGTGCATTTTAGTGTACGGGGCTATCACCCTTTACTGCGCGACTTTCCAGACGCTTCCACTAACACACACCCTGATTCAGGTTCTGGGCTGTTCCCCGTTCGCTCGCCGCTACTGGGGGAATCTCGGTTGATTTCTTTTCCTCGGGGTACTTAGATGTTTCAGTTCCCCCGGTTCGCCTCCTGCCACTATGTATTCATGACAGGATAGTGCAACGAATTGCACTGGGTTTCCCCATTCGGGTATTGCCGGTTGTAACGCTTCATATCAGCTTACCGACACTTATCGCAGATTAGCACGCCCTTCATCGCCTCTGACTGCCTAGGCATCCACCGTGTACGCTTAGTCACTTAACCTCACAACCCGAAGATGTTTCCATCGTTCGTGCTGCAAACATTTGAGAGACTCTCTGACAGGTTAGTCCTTATCTCAATACTTCTACGGAGAGATAAGTTTCAGCTGTCAGGTTTCAATTTTCAGCTTGTTCCAGATTGTTAAAGAGCAAAATACTTCGCAGCATACTGTTGCCAGTACACTCTGAAGTATTATCAAGGACGGTATGGTGGAGCTAAGCGGGATCGAACCGCTGACCTCCTGCGTGCAAGGCAGGCGCTCTCCCAGCTGAGCTATAGCCCCATACAGTCACTCGCAGAGACCTTTATGTACCACTCGGAGAGTTACATTCGATTTGAAGTGCGAATGTAATTTCTTTTCACGCAAGGCATGTGGAAGGGAAGTTTACTGGCGTAAACGACCGCGCACATAACGCAGCATGAGAAGAAATTTGGTAGGCCTGAGTGGACTTGAACCACCGACCTCACCCTTATCAGGGGTGCGCTCTAACCACCTGAGCTACAAGCCTATAAAGGTATTTCTGCTCGTTACTTTTCATCAGACAATCTGTGTGGACACTGCACTCAACTAATATCTTTAGGTAAGGAGGTGATCCAACCGCAGGTTCCCCTACGGTTACCTTGTTACGACTTCACCCCAGTCATGAATCACAAAGTGGTAAGCGCCCTCCCGAAGGTTAAGCTACCTACTTCTTTTGCAACCCACTCCCATGGTGTGACGGGCGGTGTGTACAAGGCCCGGGAACGTATTCACCGTAGCATTCTGATCTACGATTACTAGCGATTCCGACTTCATGGAGTCGAGTTGCAGACTCCAATCCGGACTACGACGTACTTTATGAGGTCCGCTTGCTCTCGCGAGGTCGCTTCTCTTTGTATACGCCATTGTAGCACGTGTGTAGCCCTACTCGTAAGGGCCATGATGACTTGACGTCATCCCCACCTTCCTCCGGTTTATCACCGGCAGTCTCCTTTGAGTTCCCGACCGAATCGCTGGCAACAAAGGATAAGGGTTGCGCTCGTTGCGGGACTTAACCCAACATTTCACAACACGAGCTGACGACAGCCATGCAGCACCTGTCTCACGGTTCCCGAAGGCACTAAGCTATCTCTAGCAAATTCCGTGGATGTCAAGAGTAGGTAAGGTTCTTCGCGTTGCATCGAATTAAACCACATGCTCCACCGCTTGTGCGGGCCCCCGTCAATTCATTTGAGTTTTAACCTTGCGGCCGTACTCCCCAGGCGGTCGATTTAACGCGTTAGCTCCGGAAGCCACGCCTCAAGGGCACAACCTCCAAATCGACATCGTTTACAGCGTGGACTACCAGGGTATCTAATCCTGTTTGCTCCCCACGCTTTCGCACCTGAGCGTCAGTCTTTGTCCAGGGGGCCGCCTTCGCCACCGGTATTCCTCCAGATCTCTACGCATTTCACCGCTACACCTGGAATTCTACCCCCCTCTACAAGACTCTAGCTTGCCAGTTTCAAATGCAGTTCCCAAGTTAAGCTCGGGGATTTCACATCTGACTTAACAAACCGCCTGCGTGCGCTTTACGCCCAGTAATTCCGATTAACGCTTGCACCCTCCGTATTACCGCGGCTGCTGGCACGGAGTTAGCCGGTGCTTCTTCTGCGAGTAACGTCAATGAACAGTGCTATTAACACTGAACCCTTCCTCCTCGCTGAAAGTGCTTTACAACCCGAAGGCCTTCTTCACACACGCGGCATGGCTGCATCAGGCTTGCGCCCATTGTGCAATATTCCCCACTGCTGCCTCCCGTAGGAGTCTGGACCGTGTCTCAGTTCCAGTGTGGCTGGTCATCCTCTCAGACCAGCTAGGGATCGTCGCCTAGGTGAGCCATTACCCCACCTACTAGCTAATCCCATCTGGGCACATCCGATGGTGTGAGGCCCGAAGGTCCCCCACTTTGGTCTTGCGACGTTATGCGGTATTAGCCACCGTTTCCAGTAGTTATCCCCCTCCATCGGGCAGTTTCCCAGACATTACTCACCCGTCCGCCGCTCGTCACCCAGGGAGCAAGCTCCCCTGTGCTACCGCTCGACTTGCATGTGTTAGGCCTGCCGCCAGCGTTCAATCTGAGCCATGATCAAACTCTTCAATTAAAAGCTTGATTTGCTTCAACTCGTGAAGCGATGCTCGAAAATTAACTTTCGTAATAATTCATTCGCATGAATTACTGCTTGGTCACTCTTCAAGACTTGATATTTTTTTGCTGCCTAAGCAGCTGGATATCGTCTTGTGAGTGCCCACACAGATTGTCTGATAAATTGTTAAAGAGCAGTGAGTTACGCGCTTTCGCTTGCTAACTCGAGGTGGCGTATAATACGCTTTCCTCTTACAGAGTCAACCTTATTTTTAGGTTTTTTCTGCTGACTTCGGAAAAATTGTGAACTTATTCACCTGTTCCGTGTCGATGGAGGCGCATTATAGGGAGCGCTTTCAGAATAACAAGAGATAATATTCATTTTCCTGCCAACCGCTCACTATTCGCGCATAACGTCTACTAAACCCGCTTTTTAATGGCTTCTGGCAAGTCTTGCAGACTATTTAGAACCCAATCCGCCACCTTCTCACCTTCTTCCGTCACCGGTTTGCCAGTACGTACCAATACTTTGGTCCCAACACCTGCTGCAATAGCGGCTTGCATATCTTCAATTTTGTCACCCACCATATAAGAAGCCGCCAAATCGATATTCAATTCTTTTTGCGCCTGTAACAACATACCGGGCTGCGGTTTGCGACAATCACACACTTGACGGTATTCAGCTACTACTGCGTCAGGGTGGTGTGGGCAAAAATAGATGCCGTCGAGATCGACATCTCTATCGGCTAATGACCAATCCATCCATTCAGTCAGTCGCATAAATTGGTCTTCGCTGAATTTGCCACGAGCAATACCGGACTGGTTGGTGACAAGCACCAATACAAAACCCATTTTTTTCAGTTCACGACATGCGTCAATCACACCATCTATAAACTGGAAGTCATCTATTTCATGGACGTACCCATGATCGATATTAATCGTGCCGTCACGATCTAAGAATATTGCTGGAACGCGTTCTGTCACCGGTATGCTCCTAAAGACCTGAAAACCTGCACAGTATCGCATGTTTTAGCGGCGACTGAGAACGGCAAAGAACTGCGTTAACGTTGACTTGGACGTCTAGACACCTTAACATCTGATTAAGACCTTGGCCTTGCCAAGGTTTACTTTTTATCCAGCCGCGGAAATAACACTAAAAATAAGAAGAATATGATTAAACTTTCTAACATCACCAAGGTATTCCAGCAGGGAACTCGCACTATCAGCGCACTCTCTGATGTGACTCTTCACGTTCCTGCCGGGCAGATTTATGGCGTTATCGGTGCTTCTGGTGCCGGTAAAAGTACGCTTATCCGTTGCGCCAATATGCTTGAGCGCCCAACATCAGGTACCGTTCTGGTCGATGGGCAAGAACTGACTTCCTTGTCTGAAAGCGAACTGACGCGCGCACGCCGTCAGATTGGTATGATTTTCCAACACTTCAACCTACTGTCTTCGCGCACGGTATTCGGCAACGTTGCCCTACCGCTGGAGTTGGATAACACACCACGTGCAGAAATCAAAAAACGTGTCGCCGAATTACTAGAGTTGGTTGGGCTGTCAGATAAGCACGATGCTTACCCAGCGAACCTTTCTGGTGGGCAGAAACAGCGAGTAGCTATCGCGCGTGCCTTGGCCAGCAATCCCAAGGTTCTACTTTGTGATGAAGCAACCAGCGCATTAGACCCGGCGACGACGCGTTCTATTCTAGAGCTGCTAAAAGACATTAACCGCCGTCTGGGGCTGACCATCTTGTTGATCACACATGAAATGGACGTGGTTAAACGTATCTGTGATCAGGTTGCAGTAATCAGCCAGGGCAAACTGATTGAAAAAGACAGTGTTAGCGAAGTGTTCTCACATCCCAAAACACCACTAGCACAGCAATTTATTCAATCTACTCTTCATTTGGACATTCCTGATGATTACGCCAAGCGTCTGGTTGCAGACCAGACGCTTGGTCTTCAGCCGCTATTACGCTTAGAATTCACGGGTCAATCTGTTGACGCCCCGCTGTTATCCGAAGCTGCTCGGCGCTTTAATGTCAATAACAATATTATCAGTGCGCAAATGGACTACGCTGGCGGTGTAAAATTCGGCGTAATGTTGGCCGAACTGCATGGCTCCGCCGAAAATGCACTAGCAACAATCGAGTTCCTTCAGGAAAATCAAGTAAAAGTAGAGGTTTTAGGTTATGTCTGAGGCAATGATGTGGTTAATGGCGCGTGGCGTGTGGGAAACTGTCACGATGACCTTTGTCTCAGGCTTTTTCGGCTTTGTACTCGGTCTGCCAGTCGGCGTATTGTTATATGTTACTCGTCCGGGGCAAATTATCGCTAATAATACCTTATATAAGGTACTGTCCGGCTTGGTGAACATTTTCCGCTCCATCCCGTTTATTATTTTGCTGGTATGGATGATCCCATTCACTCGAATGATCGTAGGAACATCTATTGGTTTGCAGGCAGCTATCGTTCCGTTAACCGTGGGTGCTGCACCGTTTATTGCGCGTATGGTTGAAAACGCGCTGTTGGAAATCCCATCAGGGTTAGTTGAAGCAGCACGCGCCATGGGAGCAACGCCAATGCAAATCATCAAAAAAGTATTGCTGCCGGAAGCGCTGCCTAGTTTAGTCAACGCCGCCACCATCACATTGATTACGCTAGTAGGTTATTCCGCGATGGGCGGCGCTGTAGGTGCCGGCGGCTTAGGTCAGATTGGTTATCAGTACGGTTATATTGGTTATAACGCAACCGTTATGAATACAGTATTAATATTGCTGGTCGTTTTGGTTTATCTTATTCAGTTCTGCGGCGACCGTATTGTTAAGGCCGTTACACATAAATAATTTTTACTGCAACGCGCTTCAATTTGCCCTGCGGCAAGCGCAATACCTAAGCAAGCCCAATAGAGGAAGAGATATGTCGTTAAAATTTAAATCCATTGCGGCAATCGGCGCACTGATCGGTACTCTGGCTCTCGCTGGCTGCGGTCAGGATGAAAAAGATCCGAACCACATCAAAGTAGGTGTTATTGTTGGCGCTGAACAGCAAGTCGCCGAAGTTGCACAGAAAGTAGCTAAGGAGAAATACGGTTTGGATGTTGAATTGGTAACGTTCAACGACTATGTTCTGCCAAACGAAGCCTTGAGCAAAGGTGATATCGACGTTAATGCTTTCCAGCACAAACCATATTTGGATCAACAAATCAAAGATCGTGGCTATAAGCTGGTTTCAGTCGGCAACACTTTTGTTTACCCTATCGCAGGTTATTCTAAAAAGATTAAATCCTTGGACGAACTACAGGAAGGTTCACAAATCGCCCTGCCTAACGACCCGACTAACCTGGGTCGCTCGCTGTTACTGTTAGAGAAACATGGGTTGATTAAGTTGAAAGACGGCGTTGGCTTGCTACCAACCGTGTTAGATGTGACAGAAAATCCTAAAAATCTGAAATTGGTCGAACTAGAAGCCCCACAATTACCTCGTTCTTTGGATGATCAACAAATCGCCTTGGCCGTCATCAACACCACCTACGCCAGCCAGATTGGTTTAACGCCAGCGAAGGACGGCCTGTTTGTGGAAGATAAAGAATCACCTTATGTCAATATCATGGTCGCCCGTGAAGACAACAAAGATGCCGATAACGTCAAGAAACTCGTTCAGGCTTATCAATCTGATGAGGTTAGCGAAGCAGCCAACAAAATTTTCAACGGTGGTGCAGTCAAGGGCTGGTAAAGATTAATCTGCTTTTTTCCTGATAAAAATAAGACGGGCGTTAATGCCCGTCTTGTTATTTATGCAAGAGATTGCTTCAATAGCGCCACTTTTACTATGAGCTAGGGGAATTTAAATGCGTGTTTTACCTCTCTGTATGTTAGTGCTTGCGCTGGCTGGATGTTCTACGCAGCATACTGCTCCACCCACAACAGAAAGCATCAGCACCCAAGCACCTGCAACACAGGTAAAAGCTGAACCGGCAGCACGTCAAGCACCAGCAACCCTATACAGAAATGCAGAAGAATTAGTGGGTAAACCATTCCGAGATTTAGGGGAAGTTGCTGGTAGTGTCTGCCAGCTGAGCATTCAGGATCCACCACCAAATCTGGCAACCGCACGCAGGCAGATGCAAGTCCGTGCTTCACAGATGAAGGCCAATGCCGTATTACTGCATGATTGTCAGATGATCAGGGGTTTAGCTGGCTGTTATCAACAGGGTATTTGCCAAGGTTCTGCACTTAACGTCTCGCATAAATGAGCGAATTTATCTTTAACCAGATCGGCACTATACGCTCACCCTATAAAGAAAAGTTCGCCGTTCCCCGCCAACCGGGGTTAGTTGAAGACGGTAACGGAGAACTGGTGCTACTGCCGCCCTACAACCAGGCAGAAGCCGTGCGTGGTCTTAATGAATTCAGCCATCTGTGGGTGATGTTTATTTTCCATCAAACCATGGAAGGAGGCTGGCGCCCGACGGTACGTCCCCCACGTCTGGGAGGCAATATGCGCATGGGTGTTTTTGCTACACGCTCGACCTTTCGCCCTAACCCTATCGGGATGTCACTGATCGAACTAAAAGGTATACGTACTCTTGGAGGTGAAGTGGTGTTGGAATTAGGTAGCCTCGATCTTGTTGACGGTACTCCGGTAGTTGATATCAAACCCTACCTGCCGTTTGCCGAAAGTCATCCACAGGCGCGAGCTGGATTTGCACAAACCGCGCCGGCAGGGGATATGCCTGTATTCTTTTCTACACAAGCGGAACAACAACTACAGCAACACCAGCGTCGTTACCCGAATCTACGCCGCTTTGTGACCCAGGTTTTGGCCCAAGATCCACGTCCTGCCTATCAAAAAGAGGAAAAAAGTAGCCGACAATACGCAGTGTGGTTGTTGGAGTTCAACGTATGCTGGCGTATCGTTGGGGATCAGACAGAGGTGTTATCGCTTGATACCCGTTAAAATTCCACCCTCTCTCTTTTGACAACTGGCTCACGCTGGTAAACTAAACCACTTTTATCAACTTTGACTGCCGCCCTTGGTAGCACGAAGAAATTTGCAGTCCTAACGGAACCGAACACCATGCGTACTAGCCAATATCTGCTCTCCACTCTAAAGGAGACTCCTGCCGATGCCGAAGTGATCAGCCACCAGTTGATGCTACGCGCCGGGATGATCCGCAAGCTGGCCTCAGGCCTTTATACCTGGTTGCCAACCGGCCTGCGTGTTCTAAAGAAGGTTGAAAATATCGTTCGCGAAGAAATGAACAATGCTAATGCGATCGAGGTTTCCATGCCGGTAGTCCAGCCTGCTGATTTGTGGCAGGAAAGTGGCCGCTGGGAACAATACGGTCCAGAGTTACTGCGCTTTGTCGATCGTGGCGAACGTCCTTTTGTGCTTGGCCCAACGCATGAGGAAGTGATCACCGATCTAATCCGTAACGAAATCAGTTCTTACAAGCAATTACCGTTGAATTTCTTCCAAATCCAAACCAAGTTCCGTGACGAAGTTCGTCCACGCTTTGGCGTTATGCGCTCACGTGAATTCTTGATGAAAGACGCTTATTCATTCCATACATCCCAGGAGTCTCTGCAGGCAACCTACGATGCAATGTACGATGCCTACAGTAAAATTTTCAATCGCATGGGGCTGGATTTCCGCCCAGTGCTCGCCGATACCGGCTCCATCGGTGGCAGTGCTTCACACGAGTTCCAGGTACTGGCAGACAGCGGTGAAGACGATATCGTATTCTCTACTGATTCAGACTATGCCGCCAATATCGAGCTGGCGGAAGCGGTGGCCCCTGCTCAATCTCGCGGCGCGGCTACGGAAGAACTGCGGATTGTCGATACGCCAAATGCCAAAACTATCGCCGAGCTGGTCGAACAATTCCAGTTGCCGGTAGAGAAAACGGTGAAAACTCTGATAGTTCACGCTCATGAAGAAAGTGGCCACAAGCTGGTTGCTTTGTTGGTACGTGGTGACCACGAACTTAATGAAATCAAGGCTGAGAAGCTGCCACAAGTGGCTGCGCCATTGACTTTCGCCGCTGATGAAGAGATCCGTGCGATCGTGGGTGCAGGTCCTGGTTCTCTTGGCCCACTAAACCTGGCAATTCCTGTGATCATAGATCGTAGCGTAGCCGCTATGAATGATTTCAGCGCGGGTGCCAATGTCGATGGTAAACACTACTTTGGTATCAATTGGGAACGCGACCTGCCGCTGCCCCAAATTGCCGATATTCGTAACGTGGTTGCAGGTGATGCCAGCCCGGATGGTAAAGGGACGTTGCTGATCAAACGTGGCATCGAAGTTGGACACATTTTCCAACTGGGTACCAAGTACTCGGAAGCAATGAAAGCGACGGTTCAGGGTGAGGATGGACGCAACCAAGTGCTGACCATGGGCTGCTACGGCATTGGTGTTACCCGCGTCGTTGCTGCAGCCATCGAGCAAAACCACGACGAACGTGGCATTATCTGGCCAGACGCTATTGCTCCATTCCAAGTTGCCATTCTGCCAATGAACATGCACAAATCGTTCCGTGTGCATGCGCTGGCTGAAGAGTTATATGACACGCTGCGTTCACATGGTATCGACGTTATCCTCGATGACCGTAAAGAACGCCCAGGCGTGATGTTTGCAGACATGGAGCTGATCGGCGTTCCTCATTCCATTGTCATCGGCGATCGTAACCTTGACAGTGAAGAAATCGAGTACAAAAACCGCCGTATTGGTGAGAAGCAGATGATTAGAACCAGCGAAATCGTAAATTTCCTGTTAGCACAAATCAAACGCTGAAATTATCAATAACAATCAAAAACACCCTGTCAAGCAGGGTGTTTTTTTGATAAAACGCGTTTTAATCCAATCACATTACTTACCACAATCCTTGTTACGATCAAAAACAATTTTCCCTTCTGGCTCTGGCACCAACGCTTTTTGCATCAGCCCTTCCTCCATCGACGGTTGCACACTGAAATGACCATTCAGCATCAAAAATACCGGTTCCCCAGGAGCAACGCGAGCCTGCAAATAGCCTTTCTCCAACGCGATATTGTTCACGACAGGGAAAGTTCTACCGGTGGCACAGTCCTGGAAGACTGCCGCATCGGCCATGTAGGTATAGAGGCCTGTCAGCGGCATAGGCGTTTTTGGTAACGGTTTACTCACCGCAGACAAAACATAATTGAGCTTTGACTCAATCGGTAAACCGTTCTGATCGAGCATTTGTAGGTCTTTACCTACCGGGCGGAAATAGCGTTTTTCACCGTCGGCATTTGTCAGCACCAGTTTATCGGCAGTCCGCGCCCATTTGCCATAACTGGCAAAAGTTTTATCCCCTTCTTTGGTATCGCGATATATTTCCTGCAGAACGAATGTTCCGTCTTCATCCAGAAACAACGATGTATCTAAGCCACTACAGTCAGCACAAGGTAGTACGCCTTGATAACTCTGCTGCATCGGCTGCAGAGACAATTCTTTTGGCTGGTATTGGTTATTGCATCCCAGCAATGAAAGGCCACCTGCCACCAATAACAGGGCGATTATAATTTTCTGCACACATATTCTCCTGCTGTGTTGTATTTGTACTCACAGAGTGCCCTAAGGACGAACCTTACCACGCAGCGCTTTGGTCACGCCTTTACGTACCTTACCTTCAAGACGGCGTAATTTAGCCCCTTTGCTGGGCTTGGTTGCCCTGCGTGGTTTTTCAACCACCATCGCCTGTTTAATCAACGCTACCAGACGGGCAAGCGCTGCTTCACGATTCAATTCCTGACTACGATATTCTTGCGCTTTGATAATCACCACACCTTCACCGGTCATCAGATGATGATTAAACGCCAACAGCCTTTCCTTATAATACTCTGGCAGGCTAGATGCCCGGATGTCAAAGCGCAAATGAATCGCTGTAGAGGTTTTGTTTACATGCTGCCCACCAGCACCTTGAGCGCGAATCGCCGTCAATTCTATCTCATAGTCCGCTATGGCTACATTTTTTGATAATTCCAGCACTGACTATTCCTGTGCCTGTTGCCATTCGATGAATTGAATTTCCAGACTATTCTTATCATCAGAAAGCCAGATAGTCCCTTCCTGCAGCGTTGCCTGCAATGTCATATTACGACTGGCAAACGCCGCTAAGCGGGATAATTGTTCATCGCCGAGAAAGCGAATGCTTAAATTTTTGTGGTTTGCCAACTTCCCTTGCATCGACTGCCACCAGACATGTCCAGCGCGTTCACCATAAGTATAGAGCATAACTCGTGGCGATTGATTACACGCTTTTTTAATCCTTTTCTCATCTGGGAGACCCAGCTCAATCCACATTTCCAATCCATTATGATCGTTACGCTGCCAGATTTCCGGCTCATCTTCAGCGCTCAGTCCCTTGGTAAACACCAGACGTTCATCTGCATGGCAAATCCACGCTAACAAACGAAGCATCATGCGCTGTTCGGTTTCTGAGGGATGTTGAGCCAGTGTCAGCGTTGCCTGGTGGTAGAAATGACGGTCCATATCAGCGATATTGACCGTGGCTTTGTAAATTGTTGCTTTCAGCGCCATGGGTAACCTCATTATTAGCAAGCAACAGTGTACTTGATAAGATTGGTCTACAGCCAGCACTAGGGGGATGTAAGCAATGAAAGCCAATAAGAGGAGCTAATAACTCCATAACACCTGTGATATAGTCGACTACAATTGGATTTAAGCCCGAGTATCTTTGTCAGGTTATCAATTTTGACAGCAAGGCAAAGATCCCGAAGGGAGGAAATTGTGCAGCAATACTGTGAGTTAGTACGCCGTTTTTACGCCGAGATTGGCAGTGGAAATCGAGGCTACGTCTCTGACCCACTGGCATGTGTTTTAAAGGCATTGGACGAGGTTGCAGCGAATAGTACGCTGCCGTCCTCCGTTAGTGAACAGGCGGCATTTGCCGCCGCTAACTTATTGGTGAGCGACTATGTTGATGAATGATGAATATCAACCCATCAATTGCGATGACTATGACAACCTGGAACTCGCCTGTCAGCATAAACTGATCCTGAAGCTGGAATTACGCGACGGAGAAGTGATTGAAGCAAAAGCCATCGATCTGCTGCAAAAAAAACGTGTTGAATACCTAACAATCGAGCTGAATGGTAACCAACGCGATGTGCGGCTGGACCACATCGGCAGTTTTAGCCACCCGGACATTGGTACCATCGTTGTGAGTCTTTCCGACTAATAACCTCGGTAACCCCATCTTTACAGGGCAGCTCAATAGCTGCCCTCGTCATTTGAGATGCAGGATTAACCGCCCTGGCTTAAGGTTTTAGACTGGCGTAATAAGCAGCCAGGTCGGCAATATCCTGATCGGATAGTCCTGACACAAAAGCTTTCATCACTTCAGCCTGTCCTCCTGAACGTTCGCCCTTTTTATAAGCCTGCAAAGAGTGCTCAAGATACGCAGCATTCTGCCCAGCAAGATTAGGATACAACGGCACAGAAACTTTGCCATCGACTCCATGACAAGCCATACAGCGTGCCGACTTGTCTTTACCTGCGGCCGGATCGCCAACAGCCCAAGCGGAAAAACTCAGCAATGCCGCCATCATTAGAATTACACCAGAAAATTTCATGAATACTCCTCACAACAGCTGCTATTGTTTTTTCCAGCCCAATTGCCAACCAGGTTCGCTGCCAGCCACTCGCCCATCTTCAGTCACAAATACACCAACGGCAGCGATCAAACGCTCGCCATAGTAGATTAGTGGAATTCGCCCACGCTGCCAGGGAGGGATCGCCAATTCCTGCCATAATTTCTTTATGTGCCTTGAACCTGCACGGCCAACAATACGCACTCTGCCACTGGCAGTAAAACGAACATTGACTTGTTCATTAGCCTGCGGTGCCCGTATCAAAAAGTCACCTTCATCTGTAAGTAAAGTCCCTAGCCCATCAGGTAATATCAAAGGAGCACTGATCATCCAGGATAACTCTACGCCGCTAAGGTCTTCCATCAATGGCAACAAATATAGGCGTTGCCGAAAACGGCGAACTTGATAATCACCAAGTTGTAATTGCGGTTCAGCATCTTCCCTGCTAAGGGCAACTTCATGCCAAATCCGGTGCAAACCATCACGCGCAGGCAGAGGTACATCAAACAGCGCAATCCAGCGGCGCAACAACGCATAACGTTTTTCTACTGAGCAAGCTTGTAACTCATTTATTGACAACGTGTTTTCATGATCCAGCAATTGGGCCAATTGTTCTGCCAATAATTCATCAAGCAATTGTTCTTGCTCGGCACATAAGCTGGCACTTCGTGCCGTTGCCAACGCGAAATGCGGCCAACGTTGATTGAGTAAAGGTAGGATGTTCAAACGCAAAAAATTGCGATCAAAACGGGAGTCCTGATTGCTATCGTCTTCGATCCAGTGAAGTTGATGCAGCATGGCGTACTCTTCCAATTGCTGACGAGAGATCGCCAACAAGGGACGGAGTAAAGAATGTTTAGCCAACCTGGTTTGTGCGGCCATCGCAGACAAACCCGCTGGGCCACTGCCTCGTTTCAGTGCCAAGAGGAAAGTTTCACATTGGTCATCGAGATGCTGTGCTGTCAGCAAAACCTCTCCCGCAACCAGTGTCTTATTAAAAGCGGCATAACGGGCGGCCCTGGCCGCTGCTTCTATCCCCCCCGAGTGCCCATCAAGTTTGACATGATGCACCACCAGCGGTATCCGCCACTGCGCACACTGCTGCTGGCAATGAACCATCCAATCATCAGCAAAACGGCTCAGTCCATGGTGAACGTGTGCCGCGCGTAACGTGATATCTGGCTGCTGCTGACGTAAAAGCATCAGCAAATGCAACAGCACGCTGGAATCCAATCCACCGCTAAACGCGACCAGCAGTTGGTTTTCACCCGCCAATTGTTCGGTAACATGCGCAATAAGTTGATTGCTTTTCATTTATTAGCTTAGAGACCTGTCTGCATAACAGCATGTTAAAATCAACGGCCCAAAACTCAGGCCGTAAACACCGGAATTAGGCCTCGTATAGCTCAAGCGGCAGTCCGTCAGGATCATTAAAAAAGGTGAAGCGAGATTGGGTATATGGGTCGACCCTTATCGGTTCACACATGATACCCGCCTTTTGTAGATACATAATTGATGCTTCAATATCCTCCACGCTGAACGCCAGATGGCGTAAACCACAAGCTTCTGGACTGCTGCTCCTGGCTGGCGGAGAAGGGAACGAAAATAGCTCGATCGTGTATTGGCCATTCAACGCCAAATCGGCTTTCCACGAGTCCCGTTCTTCACGGTAAAACTCTGCGAGCAGGGTAAACCCGAGAATATCGCAATAAAAATGTTTACTGGCGGCATAATCAGACCCGATCACCGCAATATGATGAATCTGCCGTAATCCCAACATAAGTGGACCCCGTTATTTTTGCGGATAAAAACAGTGAGCTGCCCTACCCCAATACCTGAATTTTATTCGATACAGCATCAAACGTCTGATACTTTCAACACCTTTACCAGATAACGTCCATCCTCAGTCAGTTTTGCACCATGAATATCGGTTTCGAAACCAGGATAACGTTCACCAATGGAACAAAGCATCGACAGAAAATCAAGTACGGCACGGCTCTCTTCGGTGATCATTTCACCTGGCATCACCAGCGGCACTCCTGGTGGATAAGGCAGGATCATATTTGCGGCAACTTTACCAATCAGTTGACCAATCTCGCAGGTTTCAACATTACCGCGTACCTGCTGTTGAAACATTTCATAGGGGGTAAGCTTCATTTCTGGCAATACATCAAACGCACGTAACATCAAGCGCGGCAGATCGTGCTGGGCGATCAACTGATGGATCCCGGCAGCAAGGTCCTGAATGCGCATATTACGATAAAAATCCGGATCCTCAGCGTACAAATCCGGCAGCATATTTTTTACCCGCAGATTGAGATCGTACGCGCGTTTGAAATCAATGAGGCCACGCAACAGACTCATCGCCTTCGTCTTATCTATCCCTATACTGAATAGGAACAACAGATTATATGGACCGGTTTTTTCCACCACGATCCCGCGTTCATCCAGGTACTTAGCCACCAATGCAGCGGGAATACCTGAACGCTCTAATTCTCCCAGCTCGTTCATACCCGGCGTCAATATCGTAACCTTTATCGGGTCTAGATACATATGGTTGCTATCGGTATGGCCAAAACCATGCCAGTTATCATCTGGGTCCAGAGGCCAACACGTTGCCTCATCAATGACCTCCGGTTGCCAGATATCGAAAAACCAGCTGTCACTTTCATCACGCAAACGCTGCATTTCACGGCGAAAATGCAATGCACGCTCTACCGAGCGGTGGATCATGCGCCGCCCGGAATTACCACGCAGCATCGCTGCTGTCGTTTCCATAGAAGCAACAATGCCATAATGCGGTGAGGTGGTGGTATGCATCATATAGGCTTCATTGAAGGTGTTTTCATCGTAATCACCCTTTATGTGGATCATCGAAGCCTGTGAGAATGCTGCCAACAATTTATGTGTCGACTGCGTTTCGTAGATCACTTTGCCCGCAATGCGATCGCCACTCATGCCACTTTTCCCCTCATAAATCGGATGAAAATTGGTGTAAGGCACCCAGGCGGAATCAAAATGAATTGATGCGACATCAAGCGTCTGTTTGATGTAATCAGTGTTATATAACAGACCATCGTAAGTTGAATTGGTGATCACCGCATGAATCGGCCAACTGGCATTAGCGGTTTCCGCTACGCGTTTAGCAATGCTATCGCGGGTAAATTCGTTTTGAGGGATCCCCCCTAGAATACCGTAAGCATTACGCAGCGGGCGTAGATAGATCGGAACAATGTCACACATCATGAGCAGATGACACAGGGATTTATGGCAATTGCGATCTATCAGCACCGTACTTCCTGCGGGGGATGAATACATACCGACAATCTTATTGGCTGTTGAAGTCCCGTTAGTGACCAAATAACTCTGCTCTGCGTTAAACGTGCGGGCAATGTATTCTTCCGCTTCCAAATGTGGCCCCGTGTGGTCAAGCAGTGAACCTAATTCGGTCACCGAAATCGAGATATCTGCCTTTAAGGTGTTGGCACCAAAGAAATCATAGAATAGACAACCCACCGGGCTTTTCTGGAACGCGGTGCCAGCCATATGGCCTGGCGTGCAAAACGTGTATTTTCCCTCTTTCACGTAGGTGAACAATGCTTTGGTCAGCGGAGGAGTGATGGTATCAATGTATTCATCAGTATACTGCCTAATCCGTTGGGCAATATCATCAGCAGCATTAAGACCATACTCAAAGAAATACAACACCATTCGCATTTCATGCAGATTTACATCAAATGTGGAATGCGTATTGATGAACGCATATAAAGGGAGATACTCATTGAGATCGTTAATTTCGCTGCATAATTCAAGACTGTAATCATCCCAGTCGAAAATTACCCCACAGATACGCGCATTGTGCTCAATCAGCTTCAGCAGATCACCACTGTTTTTCGGATATACCAGTTGAAAGCCCATTGAGGCTAGTGCGTCGTGGAGTTCGCGGATAGGTTCGTCTTTATAATAAACACCTGTCGTGCTCATGATCGCAATAATATTCATTGGGCTATTCCTGTCAGTGAACTCTTATATAAAGAGAAAAGTCACGGATAAAGATTGCAGAAACAAAAAATCCCCCGCTAGTATTAACCGGCAGGGGATCTCACATAAAGCAGGTCTACTCGTTGTGCCTCAAGCTGCAGCGGTAGTGGCTGCCCTCATCCCCCAGTCACTTGCTTTACCAAGCTTCTCGGGCTTCTCTCAGTTGCCGCCCACTTGCAACTTGAAGTTACTTGAGTATCACAGTATCAGCAGTAACCGTAGTTCATCAGGCGCTGATAACGGCGGTTGAGCAACTCTTCATTACTCATCGCATCCAATTCTGCCAGATCCACCAACAGTTGCGCCTTCAACGAAGCAGCCATCACCGGTACATCGCGGTGCGCAGAGCCCAGAGGTTCAGGGATGACAGAATCGATCAGCTTCAGCTCTTTCAAACGCGGTGCTGTGATGCCCATTGCTTCTGCGGCAATCGGCGCCTTGTCGGCACTTTTCCACAAGATCGAGGCGCAACCTTCCGGCGAAATAACCGAATAGGTGCTGTATTGCAACATATTCACTTTATCGCCCACGCCAATCGCCAATGCACCGCCGGAGCCGCCTTCACCGATCACGGTGCAGATCACCGGAATATTCAAGCGAGACATTTCACGGAGGTTACGAGCTATCGCTTCAGACTGACCACGTTCTTCAGCACCAACACCAGGGTAAGCACCAGGTGTGTCAATGAAAGTAATAAGAGGCATTTTAAAACGTGATGCCATTTCCATCAGACGCAGCGCTTTGCGGTAACCTTCTGGCGCAGGCATACCAAAATTGCGACGGATTTTCTCTTTGGTTTCACGACCTTTCTGATGGCCGATGATCATCACCGGACGGCCATCAAGGCGCGCAATACCTCCGACAATGGCTTTGTCATCAGCATAGGCGCGATCGCCAGCCAGTTCTTCAAAGTCGGTAAAGATATATTTGATATAATCCAGGGTATAAGGACGGCGTGGGTGGCGTGCCAATTGGGCAATCTGCCAAGCCCCAAGATCGGAAAAAATCTTGCGCGTCAGCTCAACGCTTTTTTCACGCAGGCGCCGAACCTCTTCGTCCAGATTAATATCTAATTTTTCGTCTTGACGGCTAACTGCGGTCAGCGAATCAATTTTCGCTTCTAGCTCTGCAATCGGCTGTTCAAAATCAAGAAAATTCAGACTCATAGTATTCCTATTTTAGTCAAATTCCAGTTCCACCTGCTCATTACCTACCAGGGTCCGCAAGTCTATCAACAAACGGTCAGTCGGTGTTACACGCCAAGTTGCACCAAAGCGCAATCTTGCCCGTGCATCTTCCCGTTGATAGTAGAGATGCACTGGAATCGTCCCCGAGCGATGGGGTTCCAAAGACTGACGGAGACGGTTCAAAAGCTGGTCATCAATTTGCCTGTCCGTCAGCGAGATAGCAAGCCCACGAGCGTATTTTTCACGAGCTTCACTGATATCCATTAATTCGCGGGCCGTCATTTTAAGCCCACCGTTAAAATCATCAAAGCTTACCTGTCCAGTGGCAATCAGGATACGGTCTTTTTCCAATAAATGCTGATATTTTTCCAAAGCATCGGTGAAAAGCATAACGTCCAGACGGCCGGAACGGTCATCCAGCGAGCAAATACCGATACGATTACCCCGTTTGGTCATCATAACTTTCGAAGAAACTACCAGTCCTACGGCAGTAGTCATTTTTCCCCGTTCCGTCGGGTGCATATCTTTCAAACGCTGGCCAGCGGCGTAGCGTTCAATTTCCTTGAGATACTGGGTAATTGGGTGGCCAGTGAGATACAGCCCTAGCGTTTCACGTTCCCCATCCAGTACCACTTGCTCCTGCCAAGGGGGAACATTAGCATAAGACTGTTCTACCTGTTCGGGGGCTTCAGCCAATACCCCGAACATATCCGCCTGCCCAATCGCTTCAGCCTTGGCGTGCTGATCCGCCGCTTTAAGCGCATCGCCCAGGGAGTTCATCAGCGCAGCACGGTGCGGCCCCAAGCGATCAAATGCCCCGGACATGATCAGCTTTTCCAGTATGCGACGATTCAGTTTTTTGATATCAGAACGTGCGCATAGGTCAAACAGATCTTTGAAGTATCCTTGTTCTCCGGCATTGCGAGCCTCGATAATGGCTTCAATCGGCCCTTCCCCAACACCTTTGATTGCCCCAATACCGTAGACAATTTCACCTTCATCATTCACGTGGAAATGGTACTGCCCACTGTTGATATCCGGCGGCAGTATTTTCAGGCCCATGCGCCAACATTCGTCAACTAACCCAACCACCTTATCAGTGTTATCCATATCGGCAGTCATCACTGCGGCCATAAATTCTGCCGGGTAGTGCGCTTTCAGCCAGAGCGTCTGATATGACACCAGCGCATAAGCTGCTGAGTGTGATTTGTTAAAACCGTATCCAGCGAACTTCTCTACCAGATCAAAGATTTTTACCGACAGTTCACCATCAATACCGCGTGCCTTGGCCCCATCTTCAAAACCACCACGTTGTTTAGCCATCTCGACTGGGTTCTTTTTCCCCATCGCACGGCGCAACATATCCGCGCCTCCCAAGGTATAACCTGCGAGTACTTGGGCGATCTGCATCACCTGTTCTTGATACAGGATAATACCGTAAGTTGGTTCTAATACCGGTTTCAGCGACTCATGCTGCCATTGGATATCAGGGTAGGAGATCTCTTCACGCCCGTGCTTGCGGTCAATAAAGTTATCCACCATACCAGACTGCAGTGGGCCCGGGCGGAACAAAGCCACCAATGCGATCATATCCTCGAAGCAGTCAGGTTTCAGCCGTTTGATCAGATCTTTCATGCCGCGTGATTCAAGCTGGAACACCGCTGTGGTTTCTGAGCGCTGCAGCATGTCGAAACTTTTCTTGTCATCGAGTGGAATTGCCGCAATATCGATCGGCTCCAAACCACTCTTGGCACGGCGGGCATTAATCATCGCCAGTGCCCAATCAATAATGGTCAGCGTTCGCAGGCCCAAGAAGTCAAACTTCACCAGCCCAGCATATTCAACGTCATTCTTATCAAACTGGGTTACCGGGTGGTTGCCTTCAGCATCGCAATAGAGCGGCGCAAAGTCAGTGATCTTGGTTGGTGCAATCACCACACCCCCAGCATGCTTCCCGGCGTTACGCGTTACGCCTTCAAGCTTACGCGCCATGTCGATCAGCGCTTTAACTTCCTCGTCAGCCTCATAAATTTCCGGCAGTTGCGGTTCGGCGGCAAAGGCCTTTTCCAGCGTCATGCCGGGATCGGGCGGCACCAGTTTGGAAATACGGTCAACGAAACCATAAGGATGCCCCAGAACACGACCCACGTCGCGAATAACCGCTTTCGCCGCCATGGTGCCGAAAGTGATGATCTGCGATACCGCTTCGCGGCCATACATATCCGCCACGTGTTCGATTACCAGGTCGCGTTTCTCCATACAAAAATCGACGTCAAAATCAGGCATCGAGACACGTTCCGGGTTTAGGAAGCGTTCGAACAGCAGGTCAAACTCCAGTGGGTCAAGATCGGTAATTTTCAGCGCATACGCGACCAATGAACCGGCACCTGAACCTCGTCCCGGTCCAACAGGGACGTTGTTATCTTTCGACCACTGAATGAACTCCATTACGATCAAGAAGTAACCCGGGAATCCCATCTGGTTGATCACTTTAAGTTCAACGTCCAGACGCTCGTCATATTCAGGACGACGCTGGGCACGAACTTCAGGGTCTGGGAACAGGAATTCAAGACGTTCTTCCAATCCCTCTTTAGATTTGGCCACCAGGAAATCTTCAGTAGTCATATCGCCGGTGGGGAATTGAGGCAGGAAGTATTCACCAAGGCGAATAGTCACATTACAACGTTTAGCAATTTCAACACTATTGATCAGTGCCTCAGGGATGTCAGAAAACAGCCCGCACATCTCATCTTCGCTACGCATGTACTGCTGTGGGCTGTAATTTCGTGGGCGTTTCGGATCGTCGAGTGTAAAACCATCATGAATCGCGACACGGATCTCATGGGCGTCAAAATCATCTTCTTCCAAGAAACGTACATCATTGGTCGCAACCACAGGTAACCTAAGTTCGGTTGCTAGCGCAACGGCTGCATGCAGATAATTATCTTCGTCTGCACGACCGGTGCGGGTCAATTCGAGGTAATAATTGTCTTGAAAGTACTCCTGATAAAACGCAAGGCATTGTTCTGCTTGAACCTGATTACCGCGTAGCAAAAACTTACCGACATCCCCCATCCGACCACCAGAAAGCAGGATCAACCCAGCTCGGTGTTCAATCAACCAATCACGGTCTATAATCGGCCCTGCAGCACCATAACCACGTTGATAAGCCTTTGAGATCAGTAAGGTAAGATTTTGATAACCGTCATTATTAGCAGCCAGTATGGTCAGTTGCGCAAGCTCATCACCCAATACTTCGCTTTGCACATTGAAATCAGCACCGATAATCGGCTTAATCCCTGCTCCATGTGCACTGCCATAGAATTTTACCAAGCCACACAGGTTGGTGAAATCGGTGATTGCCAAAGCAGGCATACCAAGCGCAGCGGCTCTTTTCACCAGCGGGCCGACCTTGGCTAATCCATCAACCATGGAGTAGTCGCTGTGGACGCGAAGATGAATAAAACGAGGTTCAGCCATATCCAAATACCAAGGTGTTGGGGTTCAACTTAATGAACTTGGGTTAACTCGAGTTGAGCAGCCCGGCAGGGCCAAGAAGTCAATTACCGCTCCAGCACCTGTCTTACAGGTGCAAAGCTACGTCGGTGGTGTTTGGTTGCTCCCAACACCGCCAGTTTTTCTAAATGAAATGCGGTGGGATAGCCTTTATGTTTGGCAAAACCATATTCGGGAAAAGACCGATCCAACTCGGTCATTTCCCGATCGCGTGTGACTTTTGCCAGAATAGATGCCGCGCTAATTTCTGCAACCCGGCTGTCGCCTTTCACCACCGCCATAGAACGCATCGGCAGTGCTGGGCAACGGTTGCCATCAATTAGCACCATGTCAGGCTCGATATGCAAACCAGCAACCGCACGCTGCATCGCCAACATGGTAGCATGCAAGATGTTAAGTTGGTCAATCTCATAAGGTTCAGCGCGTCCCAGGCTCCATGATAGTGCGTTATCAACAATTTTGTCGTACAACGCCGAACGCCGTTTCTCGCTAAGTTTCTTTGAATCAGCCAAACCAGCGATAGGTCTTGCTGGATCAAGTATCACTGCAGCGGTCACTACGGCACCAACCAAAGGACCTCGCCCTACTTCATCCACACCAGCGATCAGCAGCGCAGAGGGGTAAACAAAGGGTTGTATCATGATACTGCTAGTTCCAATACAGCCTGAGCGGCCTGTTCATCGGCACCACAGCGAATGCTGTGGTGCAGTTCAAGAAAAGTGTGTTTCAACAGTGCCGTTTCCTGACTCTCTTCTAACAACGGTAATAAAGCCGCAGCCAGCTTATCTGGTACACAATCGTGCTGTAGCAACTCCGTGACGATTTCTTGCCCGGCAAGAAGATTCGGTAACGATACATACGGCGTTTTCACTAGGCGTTCCGCCAACCAAAAAGTCAATGGCTTCATGCGATATCCCACGACCATCGGACACTTAGCCAACATGCATTCCAGCGCTGCAGTACCTGAAGCCAACAGAGCAGCATCGCTGGCAATCATCGCCTCACGCCCTTTGCCATCCAGCAGATGAACATGAAGTTCTGGTGCAACCTCAGCTTTGATACGTTCGAATTGCTCGCGCCGCTTAGCGTTAACAAGTGGAACTACCACCTCCAGCTCCGGGTAATGCGCACGCAGTAGACGTGCAGTCCTGAGAAAATCAGCGCTCAACATTTCCACTTCAGCAGCGCGACTTCCTGGCAACAAAGCCAAACACTGTACATCAAGGGGGATACCCAGCATCATGCGTGCGGCCTGTTTGTCTGGCTGCAATGGCATCGCATCAGCCATGGTATGGCCGATAAAGCGGCAGGGAACGTTGAAACGATCATAAAACGCTTTTTCGAAAGGGAGAAACGCCAGGACCAGATCGGTCGCTTTACCAATTTTGAAAACGCGCTTTTGTCGCCAAGCCCACACTGAAGGACTGACGTAGTGTATAGTGCGAATGTCACGTTTCTTGAGGCGGCCTTCGAGTGTGATATTGAAATCAGGTGCGTCAATACCAACAAATACGTCAGGCTTCAATTCACTAAACCGGCGGGTAAGCTCCTTACGGATCTTCAACAGGCGTGGTAGACGCTCGAGCACTTCGACCACGCCCATTACCGCCAGCTCTTCCATCTCATACCAGGCTTCACACCCTTCGGCCTGCATCAGCGGACCTGCTACGCCAACGAAACGTGCGTCAGGATGTTGCTTCTTGAGTGCACGGATTAATCCGGCACCAAGAATATCACCGGAAGTTTCACCGGCAACCAGCCCGATAGTTAATGGACGATTTATCATATATCAGCGAATGATCCCTCGGGTGGAACGAGCGAAGAAATCAATAAATTGCTTTAGCACAGGGTTTTCTTTCACCATAGCTTTAATTTCTTCTTTAGCTTCCTCCAAGGGTTTCTCGCTGCGATAAAGGATTTTGTATGCATTACGGATCGCATGCATTTCATCCTTGTCAAAACCACGGCGTTTCAGACCAACAGCATTTATACCAAATGGAGTGGCGTGGTTACCTTGGGCGATAACAAAAGGAGGTACGTCTTGTGCTATGCCGGAACAGCCACCGACCATGACATGAGCACCGATGATACAGAATTGGTGAATAGCGGTCATACCACCAATAATGGCATGATCATCAATCTCCACGTGTCCAGCAAGCGTTGCGTTGTTCGCAAGTACACAGGAATTCCCCACCACACAATCATGAGCAACATGTACGTTAACCATCAGCAAGTTGTCATTGCCAACTTTGGTCACACCTGTACCTTGAGCGGTGCCGCGGTGGATAGTCACGCTTTCACGAATACGGTTGCGATCACCGATTTCAACTTTTGTAGGTTCGCCCGCATATTTCAGATCCTGATTCGCCTCTCCAATAGAGGCAAATTGATAAATCTCGTTATCGCGGCCAATCCTAGTGATACCGTTCACTACAACGTGCGATTTCAGTACTGTACCCGCGCCGATTTCCACCTGGGATCCGACGTAACAGAAAGGACCAATGTGCGCACCAGCGCCAATTACGGCACCTTGCTCAACGATTGCCCCAGGATGGATAAAGGCGGTTTTATCAATCACAGATTATGCCTCCCGGCTGCGGGCACACATCATGGTTGCTTCGCAGACAATTTTTCCGTCAACGGTTGCTACCCCTTTAAAGCGCGTCAGGCCACGGCGAGTTTTTTCGAAAGTGACTTCCATAATCATCTGATCGCCAGGTACTACAGGGCGTTTGAAGCGGGCTTCATCAATACCAGCAAAATAATACAATTCACCTGGCTCAAGCTTACCCACGCTCTTGAATGCTAGAATACCAGTGGCCTGGGCCATCGCCTCCAGAATCAGTACACCTGGTAAAATCGGTTTACCAGGGAAATGCCCCTGGAAAAACGGCTCATTAACAGTTACGTTCTTCACCGCCCGCAGATACTTGTGTTCTTCAAATTCCAACACACGATCGACCAGCAAAAACGGGTAACGGTGAGGAAGTAACTCCAAAATTTCTGCAATATCCAGAGTATGAGTGTCAGTAGTCAAAATACTCTTCCTGTTTCTAAAAACTGATGGCATCAACAACACGGCCTGCGTTGACCCAAAAAGGAGATCATCAGGCAGGCCGCAAATATATAACTCTCTGCGCTTTTGGCGTTATCGCCAACGCGTTTCGTTTTATACCCAGCATGGCGGGCAGTGGTGATTAGTCTTTCCCGATTTTTCGTTCGACAGCTTTCAAGCGTTTGCTAATCTCATCGATATTCATCACCAACGCAGCTGTTTTGCGCCAAACTTTATTGGGTTGTAACGGAATGCCAGAGGAGTATACCCCAGGTTCGGTGATTGGTCGCATAACCATCCCCATCCCAGTAACGACAACCTTGTCAGCGATCTCCATATGACCATTGATCACACTGGCACCACCAATCTGGCAATAACGACCAACTTTCAAGCTACCTGCCATGATCACACCACCCGCGACCGCGGTATTCTCACCAATCACAACGTTATGTGCAATCTGACACTGGTTATCAATGATAACACCATTCCCAATCCGGGTGTTATCCAACGCACCGCGATCGATAGTGGTACAGGAGCCAATCTCAACACGATCGCCAATAATGACCGTCCCTAACTGTGGGATTTTGATCCAGTTACCACGATCAAAAGCATAGCCAAAGCCATCTGCACCAATCACCGTTCCCGACTGGATAAGACAATGCTGGCCAATTTCAACTTCATGATAAATCGTTACGTTCGCCCATAGACGAGTCCCCACGCCAATCCGGGCATGTTTACCTATAAAACAACCAGGACCAATGATGACGTTATCGCCCAATTCCGCACCGGATTCGATAACCGCATTGGCCCCTACGGCAACATTTTTACCCAGCCGAGCGTCGGGTGACACCACTGCACTTGGCGCGATATCGACCGCAGGTGCCGGAGTAGTGTCCATCAATTGCGCCATGCGCGCATAGGTCAGATAAGGGTTTTTAACTACAAGAGCAGCAGAACGGCAGTGCGGTAAATCTGCTTCAGTGAGCACAACAGCACTTGCCTTGCAAGAGGCCAACTGAGCTTGGTAGCGGCTGTTTGACAAAAAAGTAATTTGCCCAGACTGTGCAGAATGCATAGAAGCAATGCCGGTGATGACAATATCGCCATCACCGTGCAATTGTGCATCCAACTGCTGCGCTAAATCAGCCAGTCGAATCGAAGGCATGCCTTATTTAACCTGTTTCTGCACAGCAGCAGTAATGTCTTTGGCAGAGTCTGCATAAGCAACCGCGTTTGCGTCGATGACTACGTCGTAACCTTCTTTGCTGGCAACGGCTTTAACTGCATCCTGAATTCGGCTCAGGATTTTGTTACGCTCTTCCATCTGGCGACGGCGGTTATCTTGCTCAAAAGCCTGCGCTTTTTGAGAGAACTGCTCACGTTGAGCCATCAGATCTTTTTCCATCTTAGAGCGATCGCTGGCTTTCATGGTAGAACCGTCACGCTGCAATTTCTGCATTTTAGTTTGCAGGTCGCGTTCCATTTTCTGGAGTTCGCTCGCGCGGCCTTTAAACTCATCTTCCAGTTGTTTAGCCACAGCTTCACGCGCTGGCAGCTGTTGGAAGATACTGGAAACGTTGACAACAGCAATCTTGTCAGCTGCCTGAACGCTGGCTGAAGCAGCCATTGCTAAACCAAGGCCTGCGGCACACAACAACTTTTTCACTATAAACTCCTTACCATCACTCGTTTGTGTCATATGACACTTTGAATTACACAATTTGCCAGACTTATCACATAACACAATGAGAATGCTCTCTCTATTGATTTGAGGTCAGTCTGGCATTTGTGATGCTTTCTTACTCGTTATGCCCAAAAGTGAACCCTATTACCAGGTTCTCCCTATATTAAATTGGAATTGTTCAGATCTGTCGCCATCGAATTTCTTAAGCGGATCAGCATAAGAGAAGACCAACGGCCCCAACGGTGACATCCACTGCAGAGCAATACCTGCTGAGTAACGGATATTGCCTGCTTTGCTGTAGTCTGGCACATCAAACATACGTGTCTGATCCGTATTCTCCCATTTGGTATCCCATACGGTACCCGCATCGATAAACAGTGAGGTACGAACCGAATTGGCATATTTTTCACTCAGGAATGGGGTCGGCGTAATCAATTCAAGACTTGCCACCGCCATAGCGTTGCCGCCGACAGCATCATTCGAGTTACAAATTGCCTGAGGCGTGCTGCTACCTGGTGCATTCTGGCAGGTATACGAGTTGGAGTTATAGTACACAGCCTTAGGACCAATGGTATTCGACTGGAAGCCACGCACAGTGCTTGAGCCCCCCGCGTAGAAGTTATCGTAGAACGGAACTTCTTTACCGCTAAAGCCATCGGCATAGCCCAAACGACCACGACCTAACAACACCCAAGTCTTATCCTCATTGATTGGTAAGTACTGCGAACTATCCAGCGTGAACTTATAGTACGAGTTGTCCGAACCAGGGACAGTTACCTTGGTGTTAAACGAGCTCTTATTACCCGAGGTTGGGAAGAAACCACGATCCAAGTCATTATAAGACCACCCCAAATTCAACGTGAAATCGTCTGAGGTATAACTGGCACGATTGAGATAATCAGGATCCTCACCGACTGAATTCAGATAACGCCACATGGCAATCTGCGGCTGCATTTGGGACAAGGAGTTATGAACGTAACCCAAGCCAGCACGCAACGAATTGTTTTCGTTGATCGGGAAGCCTAACGTTCCATCTACACCGTAACTACTGTTGGTATAGTCTGACAGATCAGCGTTATTGGCCTTAAAGTCATTGTAGAAGATACGGCCACCCAGACTTACACCATCAACGGTGAAGTAAGGGTTGGTAACCGAAAGTTCAGCGTAAGTCTGGTAGTCGTTCCTGGTGCCGCTGATGCCCACAGAATAACCTGTGCCTAGCCAGTTGTCTTGCTGAACGCCAGCCTGGAAGCTGATACCACTTTCAGTACCGTAGCCAACACCAAAGTTCAGGCTACCGGTGTTACGCTCTTTGACCTTATAGACAATATCGACCTGATCGGCAGTTCCTGGAACACGCTGGGTTTCAACATCAACAGTTTCAAAGTAACCTAGGCGGTCTAGACGTTCTTTACCCTGCTCAACTTGATCGCTCCCCAGCCAAGCACCTTCCATCTGACGCATCTCACGGCGCAATACGCTGTCCTTACTGGTATCGTTACCTTCAAACTTGATACGACGAACGTAGAAGCGATTACCCGCGTCAATGTCGATGAAAAGTTTAACGGTTTTATCGACATCGTTGATTTCAGGACGAGTCTGTACACGGGGGTAAGCATAACCATAACGGCCAAACATCTTCTTGAGGTTGTCTTCCATTTTGGTCACTTTGGTGCCATTAAACAGCTCACCCGGTTCAACTTTAGTCAACTGAGCCACTTCAGCCGAGTGACCAGCCAAGTTACCATTCACCACCACACCGGAAAGCTTGTACTGCTCACCTTCGGTAATGTTGATAGTGATGTAAATACCTTTTTTATCAGGCGTCAAGCTCACCTGTGTTGAATCAATGGTAAAGCGTGCATAGCCGCGATCAAGATAGAAACTACGCAGGATTTCAAGATCCCCTGCCAGCTTTTGCTTCTGATATTTACGATCACCAACCACGTTCCACCACGGTACCTCATCACGCAGTTGGAAACGTGAAATCAGTTCATCGGTAGTAAAGGCATGGTTGCCAACAATGTTGATTTGTTGAATCTTGGCGGAAACCCCTTCAGTGAAAACCAGCTTTAGATCAACACGGTTACGCGGTAATGGCGTAACAACAGCTTTCACCGAGGCACTATATTTGCCTACACTGTAATAAAAATCTTCCACCCCTTTTTCAATGCTAGATAAGGTGGTGCGATCGAGTGCTTCGCCAACCCGTACGCCTGAAGCCTCGAGGTTTTGCTTGAGCATGTCATCTTTCACCGACTTGTTACCGGAGAAAGTGATGCTGGCAATGGTAGGGCGCTCCTTAACCTGAACAATCAACGTATCACCATCGCGCAATACACGAACGTCCTCGAAGTTGCCAGTGGCAAACAAGGCACGAATGGTATTACCGATATCATCATCAAAGACGGTATCGCCTACGCGAACCGGCATATTGAGTAACGCCGCACCGACGGCGACTCGTTGCAGGCCTTCGAAATGAATGTCTTTCACTACGAACCCGTCTGCACCGTATACGGTGGCGCTGCCAAACAGCAGCGACGCTATGAGCAACTTTTTAATCGCCATCGTTGTTATGCGTTCTTCCTAACCTGTTCCCGCCGCTAAAGGCGAGAAAAATCATTGAAAAGTGCAAGACCCATTAACAGTACCAACAAGATCGAACCAATGCGGTAACTGTAGTCCTGTACCCGCTCAGAAACTGGCTTTCCCTTCAGCTTTTCTATCGCCAGGAAGAGAAGATGCCCACCATCTAATATCGGTAATGGGAATAGGTTGATGATACCAAGGTTGACACTAATCAACGCAAGAAACATCACATAATAGATAAACCCACCCTCTGCTGACGCCCCTGCTCCCTGTGCAATGGAAATCGGGCCACTCAGGTTGTTCAGCTTTACATCACCGGTAATTAATTTACCCAGCATACTGACCGTAAGCCGCATCAGTTGCCAGGTCTTCTCCCCAGCCTCATAAAGCGCCGAGAACGGTCCATACTGGCGAATCGTCTTATACTCGTCCGGTATAGGCAACACTTTCGGAATGATACCAGCAAAGCCCACTACTTTATCTTTTCCCACCGGTTTTGTATCCGGTATCAGCGTTAAAGACAAGGGGGCTCCGTTTCTTTCGATCCCTAAAACAAGTGATTGACCGGGTCCATTGTAGATCCGCTTGGCTAACGTTGCCCAACGCCCAAGCAACTCACCATCGACTTTAACGATCCTATCCCCTGCTTGTAAACCCGCCTTTTGTGCAGCAGAGCCTGGTTGCACTTCCGCCAACACCGATTCTATCTGTGGGCCACGCGGTATCATACCTAAAGAACGGACTGGATCTTCTTTATCCGGTTCAAAGCTCCACTGACGTAAATCCAGGATTTTCTTCGCTACTGCCGAGGCACTAAATGCTGAAACGCCAACCTCGGTCTGCGCATCACCAATTTTGCTAACCAGCGCCAAACGAACTGATTCCCAATCAGGCGTTTCGATACCGTCAACGGACTTAAGTTCCATACCTGCAGAAATTTCTGCTTTCGCAGCAATTGATTGCGGGACGATTTCACCAATGATCGGACGAAAACTAGGCACTCCGATTACGAACACAATCCAATAAGCAAAAATGGCGAACAGGAAGTTGGCGATAGGACCAGCACTAACAATCGCCGCACGCTGCCAAACCGTTTTATTATTAAATGCTTGATGCCGAATCTCCGGTGCGACCGTTTCTACACGTTCATCCAGCATTTTTACGTAGCCACCAAGAGGGATCATGGCAATAACAAACTCTGTACCCTGGCGATCGGTTCGTCGCCACAAAGCGCGGCCAAAACCAATCGAGAAACGCTCTACAAGAACACCACAGCGGCGAGCTACCCAAAAATGTCCAAACTCATGTACAGTAATCAATATCCCAAGAGCGATAATAAATGCGACCAAGTTCCAGAGTACGCCGATCATATAATCCTTTCACTCCCCCCGCCGATGACGGATTAAAACACTAACAACATCAAGCAGGCAAATACAGGCACTGCAGCGGTCAGACTATCAATACGATCCAGTATTCCGCCATGTCCGGGGATCAGGTGACCGCTATCTTTGATCCCTGCTTCACGTTTGAACATGCTCTCAGTGAGATCACCCAAAACCGAAGCGAGCACAGCGATAATTGAACAGACCAACAGCTGCACAGATTCTATGCTCAATGGAGCATAATGACTAAATAACCAAGAAATTACCGCGGAAGTCGCTAATCCCCCTATCAGCCCTTCCCAGGTTTTACCTGGTGAGACATTCGGTGCCAACTTATGCTTACCAAACAGCTTGCCAAACATATAGGCGCCAGAATCAGCCCCCCACACAAGCACCATAACGTACAGCAACCACCATGCACCGGTAAAATGATTGTTCGCATAATCTAGCTGACGTAATGCCAACATCCCCCAAAAAAACGGCACAATCGTCAACAAACCAAATACCAATCGCAAAGGGCGTGAATCACGCCATAGTGCTGTGGAACCCGGATAGAATAGCACTAATAGTAAAGCAGTCAGCCACCATATCAATGACAGCCACAGTGGGCCGCCAATCATCATTTGGTGAACAGAGTGGTGATAAGAAGGAATGCTGAGCATCATTAACGCCAGCAGAAAGCCACATATTATTGCTAACCAGATGCGCTGGGAACGTGCAGCATACCCAGCCAACTGCCCCCATTCCCAGGCAGCCAACATGCACACAGCGAGTGTAACCAAGGCAAAAGCCAGCGGTGGCAGGAAAAACAGCGCAACAATAACTATCGGAATTAAAATCAGAGCCGTTATGAGGCGATACTTCAGCAAAAGTTCCCCCTAGGACACATTGGCGTCAATAGGTGTTGTTCCCCCGAAGCGGCGCTCACGTTGTGCAAATGCATTCAGCGCACCTTCAAAGACAAGTTCATCAAAATCTGGCCAGAGTACATCAGTAAAGTAAAGCTCAGCATAAGCAATTTGCCAGAGCAGGAAGTTACTTATGCGATGTTCGCCCCCTGTGCGGATCACTAAATCCACGGGTGCCAGATCGCTCATACAGACATTTTCACTCAGCAACTCTTCATTGATTTGTTCCGGGCGTAATATGCCTTGCCGAACTTTCTCAGCAAGTTCTCTTACACCCTGAATGATATCCCAACGTCCGCCATAATTGGCGGCAACATTGAGTGTCAGACCATCGTTATTTTCTGTCAATTGTTCTGAACGGCGTATTCGCTCTTGCAAACGCATACTGAAACGGCTGATATCGCCAATCACGCGAAGCCTGACATTATGTTTATGCAAGCTTTTTACTTCACTGTCCAGAGCACGTACAAAAAGCTCCATCAAGGCGGACACCTCTTGGGCAGGACGGTTCCAGTTTTCGCTGCTAAAGGCATAAAGCGTGAGTGCATCCAAATGGTTACTGGCAGCGAAACTAACCGCACGCCGAACCGATTTCACTCCTGCTTTATGACCAAAGACACGTAACTTGCCCTGACGCTTGGCCCAACGTCCATTGCCGTCCATAATAATGGCAACATGCCGTGGCCCTTGAGACAATAGATTAGCTTCTTGCTGGTTTGCTAACGACATAACTGGTACTTATTTCCTCAATGTAAACGCAACAGCCTTTCCGGAACATCGGACCTTACGCGCAAAAAAAGCCGTGTGCCTGACACAGCTTTTCAGTCTGCTCGCCTTGCGCCCTGAGGACTGCCGAAAATGATTAGCATAAGTATCCTTGTTATCTGACACACTACGAACCTCGTTAACCGCAGTTTGCAAGATGGACGAGGACACCAATCAAGCCATTATTCAACGGTATACCGCTGAGAGATGAGACAGACTATATCACCTCCGAGAAGGCTGAACAAACGGCCCCACTGCCGTGCGCGCACTTTGCAAGCAAATTCAGACAATGTATCAAACCGTGCTACAAAAATTCACACCCCAGGTATAACAAAACACAGCTTTTTGATTAACGACGTAATGAACGAACAAAACCGCTAGCCACCTCACGAGCCTGACGATCGATATCTAAAACCATATCAATACCTGTCGGCTCTTGCAGCGCCAAACATTCAACAACTTTTTGGTTAACTACGAATATATCAGTAAACCGAATTTGTTCTTGTAAGAATGCCGCTACAGCGATCTCATTGGCAGCGTTAAGCGACGTTGTTGCAGCTTGGCCAGCTTCGAAAGCATCAATCGCCAAATACAGGCAAGGATAGCGCTCACGTTCTGGTTCACAAAAAGTCAACGCCCCCATGCGGCAGAAGTCTAGCGCGGCAACACCGGAATTGACCCGCTGCGGATAAGCCATGGCATGGGCAATCGGAGTACGCATATCGGGCGTTCCCAGTTGAGCCAAGACACTACCGTCAGCGTAACGCACCATGGAATGGATCACCGATTGAGGATGCAAGATAACTTCCATTTGTGCAGCAGAGGCATTAAATAACCAACGTGCTTCTATATATTCCAGACCTTTATTCATCATGGTGGCTGAATCCACGGAGATTTTTCGCCCCATCGACCAGTTAGGATGAGCACAGGCTTGATTCGGTGTCATCGTCACCAATTGCTCTAACGGTGTGGTGCGAAATGGGCCGCCCGACCCTGTCAAAACAATACGCGAGACGCCATGTTCTTCCAGTGAGACGGCACCCAATTGACGCTGGATACTTTCCGGTAGGCTCTGGAATATGGCATTGTGCTCACTATCGAGCGGCAGCAATTGTGCTTGGCTTTTTTGTACCGCGTCTATAAAAAGACGACCACAGGTGACCAATGATTCTTTGTTTGCCAACAGGACCTGTTTTCCGGCACGAATAGCCGCCAACGTAGGCAAAAGACCCGCAGCACCTACAATAGCCGCAGTCACTTGGTCAACATCATCTAACGCAGCCAGCTCGCAGGCGGCCTGCTCCCCCGCCAGCACTTCAGTTTTCACACCGTATTCCGCCAGCACTGCTCGTAACTCACTCGCGGATTTGTCATCGGCCATTGCCACATAGTCAGGATGGAACTCGATGCACTGTTGCGCCATTGCCGCCACATTATGGCCAGCTACCAGCGCTTTGATCGCAAAAAGGTCGGGATTCGCCCTGACAACAGCCAGAGTGCTGGTGCCCACAGAACCGGTGGAGCCCAGAATAGTCAGTTGCTTCATGAGTTCGCTCTGAATCACTGTATAATGAGGTCGGAGGTGCTCCAGTGTGTAACTGTAATCACCGCTTGTCCATACCTCTTGTCCTTCAAACTGCAACCCTATTATCTGTGCGTACAGACAATCGGAAGTATGACGGGTATACGCACAAAAAATAAAGCGCCGCTCAAGCGACGCTTTATTCATGCGCGATAAAGACTTAGAAGTCCATCAGCTCTTTTTCTTTATCTGCAAGAGCTGCATCAAGCAGCTTGATGTAGGCATCTGTCATTTTCTGGATGTCTTCTTGCGAACGACGGTCTTCGTCTTCACTGATTTGTTTGTCCTTCAGTAGCGCTTTAACTTTATCGTTAGCATCACGACGTACGTTACGCACAGCAACACGGCCTTGCTCAGCTTCGCCGCGGACGACTTTGATCAAATCCTTACGGCGTTCTTCCGTCAACGGAGGAAGCGGAACACGGATCACGCTACCAGCAGAACTAGGATTCAGACCAAGATCGGAAGACATAATCGCCTTTTCTACTGCTGAACCCAGAGAACGATCAAACAGGTTGATCGCAAGAGTACGGGAATCCTCTACGGTCACGTTAGCCAATTGGCGCAATGGCGTCGCAGACCCGTAGTACTCAACCATAATGCCATCCAGGATGCTTGGAGAAGCACGGCCAGTACGGATCTTGCTGATTTGGTTTTTGAATGCTTCTACACTTTTTTCCATACGTGTATCGGCATCTTTTCTGATTTCATTAATCACGTTGCGAACCCTTGGAAGCTGGTTACTTGGCAGGTAATACTCAATATTCCCTTCGACTTTCAAACTACTGCTTTGTTGACAACAGTTTGAAATTCATAAGGTTAAAGTACAACCCGTTTATACTCAACATACTTCAAATTGCCTGTACGCTGGCTTTAATCGCTCACCCAAGTCACTTACTGGAGTAAGCTCCCAGGGACTCGCCGCGTCGCCATCTTCACGCAACTCGAATTATTTAGAGTATATTTTACTCAAGAGGAGCAAATTTCGCTTGGCGTTATCTGCTCCCGCTAAATTTGGCCGAACAGCCGTTATTTGGTGATCAGCGTGCCTTCGTTTTCACCCATTACCACACGACGCAGCGCACCGGGTTTGTTCATATTGAACACGCGGATTGGCAAGCTGTGATCACGCGCAAGCGTGAAAGCAGCCAAGTCCATCACTTTCAGTTCCCGCTCCAGTACATCCTGATAGGTTAACTGCTCGAACAGCGTTGCATCCGGGTTTTTCATCGGATCAGCGGAGTATACACCATCGACTTTAGTTGCTTTCAATACCACGTCGGCTTCAATTTCTATCCCACGCAAGCAAGCCGCGGAATCGGTGGTAAAAAACGGATTACCCGTACCCGCAGAGAAAATCACCACGCGGTTATTGCGTAATAGGCTAATCGCCTCTGCCCAACTGTAATTATCACACACACCATTCAATGGAATTGCAGACATAAGGCGGGCGTTCACATAGGCACGGTGCAGTGCATCACGCATAGCCAAGCCGTTCATCACGGTAGCCAGCATTCCCATGTGGTCGCCCACTACGCGGTTCATGCCGGCTTGAGCCAAACCTGCACCACGGAAAAGATTACCACCACCAATAACTACACCGACCTGAATGCCCAATTCGACCAGCTCTTTGATTTCCTGAGCCATGCGATCCAAAACGCTGGCGTCGATTCCGAAACCTTCCTCCCCTTGCAGGGCTTCACCACTCAGTTTGAGCAGAATACGCTGATAAACGGGTTTTGCATTGGTTGCCATGGTGTTCTGTCCTAATGAAGCAGTAATAGTATTGAGGGTTCAGGTTATGCAATACGCTATACTATGCTCAGTATAGTCGCACAAGACGGTCATCGGTTTATCTCTGGCTAGATAGAATGGAACCGCCCTAACGGCGGTTCCATTAACAGGTATTAAGACTGTTTGCTCATTGCTGCAACTTCAGCAGCAAAATCGGTTTCAACTTTCTCAATACCTTCACCCACTTCAAAGCGGATGAAGTTGACCACATCAGCATTGTGCTCTTTCAGCAATTGACCAACGGTTTTATTCGGGTCAATAACGAAAGGCTGACCAGTCAAAGAAACTTCGCCGGTGAATTTCTTCATACGGCCTTCAACCATTTTCTCTGCGATTTCTTTCGGCTTACCAGACTGCATGGCGATGTCCAACTGAACCTGATACTCTTTTTCTACCACTTCAGCAGACACATCTTCAGGCTTCACGAATTCAGGCTTGCTTGCCGCAACATGCATAGCCAGTTGCTTAACCAGCTCTTCATCAGCGCCTTTAGCTGCAACCAGGACACCGATACGCGCACCGTGTAGGTAGCTACCCAGCACTTCGCCTTCCAGGGCAGCAACACGGCGGATATTGATGTTCTCACCGATTTTTGCCACCAGGGCTATACGTTCTTCTTCGAACTGCGCTTTCAGTACTTCAACGTCAGTGATTTTGCCTGCAACAGCAGCATCCAGCACTTTTTCAGCAAAGGCCTGGAAGCCGCCATCTTTGGCAACGAAGTCAGTCTGGCAGTTAACTTCCAAGATCATGGCGTAGTTACCTGCGATACGGGTTTTAATGACGCCGTCAGCAGCAACGTTGCCTGCTTTTTTAGCCGCTTTGATAGCGCCAGACTTACGCATGTTTTCGATTGACAGCTCGATGTCGCCATTGGCTTCGATCAAGGCTTTTTTACAATCCATCATGCCAGCGCCAGTACGCTCACGCAGTTCTTTTACCAGAGCAGCAGTAATATCAGCCATTTATTTTTCCTCGGTTATCTCACGCAGAGATAGTTCTCATTCAGATAAGCAAAAGGGGCCTTTACAGGCCCCCCTAACCAACATATTCAATACCTGGTTAATAAGGGCTTGACCTTATTATTCAGCTTCTACGAAGCTTTCTTCCGCCTGAACGGCCAGATCTTGAGAACGACCTTCACGGACGGCGGTAGCAACAGCATCCAGGTACAGTTTGATTGCACGGATTGCGTCGTCGTTACCAGGGATGATGAAGTCAACGCCGTCTGGATCGGAGTTGGTATCAACGATAGAGAATACCGGGATACCTAGGTTGTTGGCTTCTTTGATCGCGATATGTTCGTGATCGGCATCAATAACAAACAAAGCGTCTGGCAGACCACCCATGTCCTTGATACCACCCAGAGAGTTTTCCAGTTTTTCCAACTCACGGGTACGCATCAGCGCTTCTTTCTTGGTCAGCTTGTCAAAGGTACCGTCTTGAGACTGAACTTCCAGATCTTTCAAACGTTTGATTGACTGACGAACAGTTTTCCAGTTAGTCAGCATGCCACCTAACCAACGATGGTTCACGAAGAACTGATCGCAGCTGTTAGCATACTCTTTTACCGCTTCGCTTGCTGCGCGCTTAGTACCAACAAACAGGATCTTGCCTTTACGGGAAGAGATCTTGGTCAGTTCAGCCAGTGCTGCGTTGGCCATTGGTACGGTTTTTTCCAGGTTGATGATGTGAACCTTGTTACGAGCACCGAAGATGAAAGGCTTCATTTTCGGGTTCCAGTAACGAGTTTGGTGACCAAAGTGTACACCAGCCTGGAGCATGTCGCGCATGGAAACAGTTGCCATGATTAAACCTCTATAGATTGATTGGGGTTATGCCTCCACGTATCCCATAACGCCGACCCGGATAATGGTATGAACCACCTCAAGGCACCCCGGCGGATGTGTCGATACGTGTGTGTTATTTACACAATGTGAGTGCAGTTAAAGTACTTTGGCTGTATCCGAACCCAGCTCTTTTTAAGAGCCAACAAAACAAAGATGCGGATCTGCCGGCGCGCTTTATACCATAAATCAGCCCTCAGCACCAATTTTTGTTGTATTAAGTATGGTATTCAGAAATGAAATTTGGCAGCCTTGAGAAGGGCTGATACCATAAGCAAAAGCCCTTCCTTATACTGTCGACGATACAGGCACCTGTGGACTAATTTCATGGCAATCTCAATTAAAACACCCGATGACATTCAGAAAATGCGCATTGCGGGCCGGCTGGCTGCGGAAGTACTGGAAATCATCGAACCGTACGTTAAACCAGGCGTAACAACCGGTGAACTCGACAGAATCTGTCACGAACATATCACCAATACGCAACAGGCCATATCCGCCTGTCTGGGCTATCACGGTTTCCCCAAGTCTGTATGCATTTCGGTAAACGAAGTTGTTTGCCATGGTATTCCGAGCGACGACAAAATTTTGAAAGATGGAGATATTGTCAATATCGATGTCACCGTGATCAAAGAGGGTTTTCATGGCGACACGTCCAAGATGTTCATCGTCGGCAAACCCACTATTCTTGGGGAGCGCTTGTGCCGTATTACTCAGGAAAGTCTCTATCTGGCACTGAGAATGGTAAAACCAGGTATTCGGTTACGGACCTTGGGTAAGGCAATTCAGCAATATGTTGAAGCCGAGAAATTCTCCGTAGTACGCGAGTACTGCGGCCACGGCATTGGTGAAGTGTTCCATGAGGAACCACAGGTACTGCATTACGACGCTGATGATGGTGGCGTGGTGTTGCAACCAGGCATGGCCTTTACTATCGAACCGATGGTCAATGCTGGTGACTACCGCATCCGCATCATGAAAGATGGCTGGACGGTGAAAACCAAAGATCGCAGCTTGTCGGCACAGTATGAGCATACTATTGTGGTCACTGATAACGGCTGCGAAATAATGACATTGCGCAAGGATGACACTATCCCCAATATCATTACGCACGAACAGTAAGAACGCAGCTAATGCTGCCACTCTTGTGACAAGCCGGCTTCTGCCGGCTTTTTTATGGGCTGAAAATCATGTCTGAAAATCATCATGAGCCAGAAAAAACCGTCATTGTGCAACAGACCGTTCCTCCGCAACCGGAATATCCCACGGCTTACAGCGACGAAGAAATTAACCTGATTACGCTGAAACAACGCCTCGAACAGTTCCAACAATGGTTAGCGGCGGCTTTCGAGGCGGATTTAAGCGTAGAGAATCTGGTCAAAGCTCGCAGCGAGTTTATCGATCGATTATTACGGCGGTTATGGTTGTTCTACGGCTTTGAGGATTTTCCTGAAACCGCGCTGGTTGCGGTGGGCGGTTATGGCCGACGAGAATTGCACCCGCTGTCTGACATTGATGTACTGGTACTCAGCCAGTTTCATCTGAATGAACAGCAAGCTGCTCGCGTTGGCGAACTCATTACTCTGCTATGGGATCTGAAACTGGAGGTTGGCCACAGTGTCAGAACGCTAGAAGAGTGTCTACTGGAAGGGTTAGCTGACTTGACTGTCGCCACCAACCTGATCGAGTCACGTATGATTTGTGGCGATGTTGCCCTGTTTCTACAGATGCAAATGCACATTTTCAGCGACGGATTTTGGCCTTCACCAAAATTTTTTGATGCCAAAGTGATTGAACAACAGGAACGTCACCAACGTTACCACGGTACCAGCTATAACCTTGAACCCGATATCAAGAGCAGCCCAGGAGGGCTCCGCGATGTCCATACTTTGCTTTGGGTTGCTCGTCGTCATTTCGGGGCAACGTCTCTGGATGAAATGGTTGGTTTTGGTTTCCTGACTCAGACTGAGCGCGGCGAATTGAACGAATGCCTGAGTTTCCTTTGGAGAATTCGCTTTGCGCTTCACTTGGTATTAACACGTTATGACAATCGCCTGTTATTTGATCGCCAACTCAGCGTAGCCCAACTGTTGCGTTATCAGGGGGAAGGCAATGCGCCGGTAGAGCGTATGATGAAGGATTTCTATCGCATGACGCGCCGTGTCAGCGAGTTAAACCACATGCTGCTTCAACTGTTTGATGAAGCGATCCTGGCACTGGAGACCACGGAAAAACCACGCCCGCTGAACGATGAGTTTCAATTACGTGGCGATCTGATCGATCTGCGCGATGAAACATTGTTCATACGTCAACCTGAATCCATCATGCGCATGTTTTTCCTGATGGTACGCCACCGTGAGATCAAGGGTATCTACTCCACAACCGTGCGTCAGTTACGCCATGCACGTCGCCACTTGGTGCAACCTTTATGCACTATTCCTGAAGCCAGAGAATTATTTATGGCCATTCTGCGCCACCCCGGCGCGGTTTCACGAGCACTCGTTCCGATGCATCGCCACAGTGTACTGTGGGCTTACATGCCTCTATGGGGCAATATTGTCGGCCAAATGCAATTCGACCTGTTCCATGCTTACACCGTTGATGAACATACCGTTCGCGTGTTGCAAAAACTGGAAAGTTTTGCCGATGAAAAAACACGCTCTCACCACCCCTTGTGTGTAGAGCTTTATCCTCGTCTGCCTCAGCCTGAATTGCTGTTGCTGGCTGCTTTATTTCACGATATCGCCAAAGGTCGTGATGGCGATCATTCCATACTTGGTGCTCAGGATGCCTTAGAGTTCGCGGAATTACATGGCTTGAACTCGCGTGAAACTCAGTTGGTCGCCTGGCTGGTGCGCAGCCACCTATTGATGTCTGTAACGGCACAGCGACGCGATATTCAGGATCCTGCCGTTATTCAGCAATTCAGCAGCGAAGTGCAAAGTGAAACACGTCTGCGCTATCTTATTTGTCTGACAGTGGCCGACATCTGTGCCACCAACGAAACATTGTGGAACAGTTGGAAGCAGAGCCTGTTACGCGAACTGTATTTTGCCACAGAGAAACAGCTGCGCCGTGGCATGAAAAACACCCCGGATCTGCGCGAACGCGTCCGTCATCATCGTTTGCAGGCACTGGCTCTGTTGCGCATGGATAATATCAATGAAGAAGCGCTGCACCATATCTGGAGCCGTTGCCGCGCCGATTACTTCCTGCGGCATTCGCCTAACCAGCTTGCGTGGCACGCGCGCCACCTGCTGGCTCATGACCTGACTAAACCTCTCGTATTAGTCAGCCATCAGGCAACGCGCGGAGGAACTGAGATCTTCATTTGGAGTCCTGATCGCCCTTACCTGTTTGCCGCCGTTGCCGGTGAAATGGATCGGCGAAACCTCAGCGTGCATGACGCGCAAATTTTCACCAACCGTGATGGTATGGCCATGGATACATTTATTGTACTGGAGCCAGATGGCAACCCATTGGCACAAGACCGCCATGCAACCATACGCCATGCCCTGGAACAGGTCATCACCCAACGAGAGTACCAGCCACCACGAGGGCGTCGTCCGTCATCCAAGCTGCGCCATTTCAGTGTGTTAACCACCGTCAGCTTTCTGCCAACCCACAACGAACGTCGCAGCTATATGGAATTGACGGCCCTCGACCAACCTGGGCTGTTGGCTCGAGTAGGGGAAGTCTTTGCCGACCTGGGAATTTCATTACATGGTGCTCGCATTACTACTATCGGTGAGCGTGTTGAAGATTTGTTCATCCTCGCCGACGGCGATCGGCGTGCTCTAAGCCCTGAAATGCGCATAAACTTGGAACAACGGTTGACACAGGCCCTCAATCCAACCGATAAAATGTGATACAAGCAACCTTTCGTAAATAAAATCAGGACAGAGATCAGAATGCAGCAATTACAGAACATTATTGAAAGCGCCTTCGAACGCCGTGCAGATATTACTCCGGTTAACGTAGACACTGTGACGCGTGAAGCGGTAAACCAGGTGGTTGCTCTACTGGACAGCGGTGCTCTGCGCGTTGCCGAGAAGATCGACGATCAGTGGGTAACGCATCAGTGGCTGAAAAAAGCCGTGCTGCTCTCTTTTCGCATCAACGACAATAAAGTCATGGAGGGTTCTGAAACCCGCTATTACGACAAAGTACCGATGAAGTTTGCTGACTACGACGAAGCACGCTTCCAGAAAGAGGGATTCCGTGTGGTGCCGCCAGCCACCGTTCGTCAGGGCGCATTTATTGCTCGCAATTGTGTACTGATGCCATCTTACGTCAACATTGGGGCTTATGTAGATGAAGGCACCATGGTAGATACTTGGGCAACCGTCGGTTCCTGTGCACAAATTGGTAAAAACGTTCACCTGTCTGGTGGTGTTGGCATCGGTGGCGTGTTGGAACCACTACAGGCCAATCCAACGATCATTGAAGACAACTGCTTCATCGGTGCTCGCTCAGAAGTGGTTGAAGGGGTGGTCGTTGAAGAAGGATCCGTGATTTCCATGGGGGTTTACCTAGGGCAAAGTACCCGTATTTTCGATCGTGAAACGGGGGAAGTTCACTATGGCAGAGTGCCTGCTGGTTCAGTAGTGGTTTCTGGCAATCTCCCCTCCAAAGACGGTTCATACAGTCTGTATTGCGCGGTTATCGTCAAGAAGGTTGATGCTAAAACGCGCGGAAAAGTCGGGATTAACGAGTTATTACGCTCAATCGACTAATATGAAATGGCGGGTTAATCATCCGCCATTCTTTTACCTTCTAGTACGCGAACTGTCACCATTTTTGGTAACGGTATGCGGTGCCAAATGTAGGGGCACTATAAACTTACCTGTGTAAGTGACTAGGCTGAATGGAAAAAGTCAACATCGTTACAGCTTGAAAAAACAGCAGCGATGTAAAGTTAATTAAGAGGTGGCGCGATTATGTATGACAACCTGAAAAGCTTAGGAATCAACCAACCGGAAGATATTGATCGCTATAGCCTGCGTCAGGAGGCCAATAACGACATACTTAAAATTTACTTTCGCAAAGACAAAGGCGAATTCTTTGCCAAAAGCGTGAAATTCAAATATCCGCGCCAACGTAAGACCATTGTGGCTGACAATGCCGGTCAGGGTTATAAAGAAATCAATGAAATCAACCCAAACCTGCGTTATGTGATTGATGAACTTGATCAGCTATGCCATCGAGACCAGATAGAAGTAGATTTGAAACGTAAGATCCTGGATGACCTCCGCCATTTGGAAAGCGTCGTTTCCAACAAAATTGCCGAGATCGAGTCCGACCTGGAAAAACTGACTCGCAGTAGATAACAGGCGACTTGTTTACTGTGTGCCAAGAGACTCACATTTTTACTTATCGACTCTGTGATAGGGTGAGCTGGTAGTCAGGCTGCCGCCCTCAATGACGTAATAAACGAGTCATTAAAGGGGGGGATAGCCCAAATGGATTGTTACTGCTCACGCAGGCAAGACCTAATTCCTTAACGCTTATAACTTTGAGTCGTTAACGGATTAGGTTTTTTTTTGCCTTTGCAACGAGGAACCCGAACCACCTAAGGAAAATTGATGAAAATAGAAATATTTCCCAATGTAGAACAGCTCAATCGGCAAGCGGCAAATCACATACTACACGCAATGCGCCAATATCCTCACTTCAACTTTGCACCCACAGGTGGTTCGTCGCCTTTAGCTTTGTACCAGTTACTCATTCCCAACCTGCGTAAAGACCAACGCTACCAACACGTTCATTACTACACTCAGGATGAAGTTCCTTTCCATCCTTTCGAAAACGATAAAGGTGCTATTTATCACCATTTGCAACGTCATCTTTTCGCACCTGCCGGTATACCTGATGAACGTATCCACGCCTTGAACGGAAGTAATTATCTTCATGCGGATCGGCAGATAGCGAAGAATGGTGGCATCGATCTGTTATTGCTTGGCCTTGGCAGCGATGGACATATCGCTGCCAACCTGCCTGGTACCCCCTTTGACAGCAAAGCACACAAAATTGCCATCGATCGTAAAAATTCCGCACTGATGGCACTATTGGCAAATGAAGTTGGTGATGAAGAACGAGTCCCTGACGCCTATTTCTCATTAGGTATCAAAACCATCATGCAGGCTAAAAATATTCTTCTGCTGGTGACAGGGGAGAAAAAAGCGCAAATACTCAAGCAGGCGCTGGAAGGCCCACTGACGGAAGATATTCCCGCTTCAATACTTCGCCTTCATCCAGCATGCACGCTGTTTGCTGATATTACTGCAGCGCAACGCTTACAGGAAGTCGATTCAATACAAAGGCTTTGAATTATAAGCAGACGATAAAATCAATGCCTTAGGGGGAATTTGAAATGTGCTTGATTGCAGGCCACCAAGCACAAGGTTAGAGGGCATTACTTTAACAATGTCCCCCAATGTTCTATCCATGGGCGAGAGACCAATTCAGGCTCTGGCTGTTCCATCGCATCGATCTCTAATACTTCACCTACACGCGTTGCCCCTTGCTCTTGCAACAACGCATCAAAAGCGCGCCCGGCACCGCAGAAATTATCGTAGCTGCTGTCACCAAGAGCAATTAGGCCATAATGCAGTTCCGGTTGATAACCAACACGATCACGGATCGCATGGAATAACGGTGCAATACTATCAGGTAAGTCCCCCTGCCCGGTCGTGGAAGTAATCACCAATGCATAATGCTGGCGATAAAACTGCCAAGCTTCTAACGCACCTTCCTCGAATACCTTGACCTCATGGCCTAGCTCCTGAAGGATAGTTTCTGCTTCTTCTGCAACCAGCAACGAATTACCGTAAACCGTTCCTACGAAAATACCGATCTGAGCCATCTAATCTGCTCCTTTGAGCATAGCGAATAGTGTTCAGTTATCCTGACCGTTAGCCAGAGGAAACTCAACCCCGACAAATTCAGGGGCAACATCAGGCCAGCCGAACTGAACCATAACATCTTGCCAAATAGCATCCCACGGGGCAGAAATATTCAGAAGTTCACCGGTAACAGGATGAGTCAGTTGAACATGGGTCGCATGTAGCATAAGGCGAGAACAAGAAAAATGTTGAGCCATTCCGCGGTTTTGGCGTAGATCACCATGAGCAGTATCACCAATAATAGGATGACGGATATGCGTCATATGACGGCGTAGCTGGTGTTTACGACCCGTTTCGGGCTTTAGTTCAACCAGGCTATAGCGTGAAGTAGCATAACGGCCAATAGCCACTGGCATTTCAACCGTTGCTAGGGGCTGATAATGACTGACCGCCGCTTTGGGGCCTTTATCAGGGTTAGCATGTTTATCTGCCAGCTTATCGAGCTCTTCCGTCAGCGCGTAATCAATAGTCCCCCCCTGCAAGACATAACCACGTACCACTGCATGATAAGTTTTTTCTACCCTATGCTGTTCAAACTGCTGCGACAACAAACGCGCGACATCGCTGGACAGCGCCATAAGTAATACGCCAGAAGTGGGGCGATCGAGGCGGTGAACGGTAAATACGTGTTGACCAATCAGATCCCGTACGGTCTGCATCACAAACTGCTTTTCATGCCGATCCAACCAACTACGGTGTACCAACCAACCAGCGGGCTTGTTGACGGCAATCAGGTGTTCATCCTGATACAAAACTATCATATATAACCAATTCCATCTGTTTTTAGTGATTACACTAAAAATAACTATTTAATTTTATTAAATTTAATCATATAGTTATTGTTTCTTGTTGTCTCATCCAATCCCATTTGAAACCGCTAAATCCTACATTTTAATGTAGGCCTAAATGGTATTTAGGCCATTCCCGCAAGGGTACGAAGGCACCTACGATCTCTACCGCTACGAGACTGAGTGTAAGGTTTGGCTGCAAAAATGGGCGGATTATCTCGATACATTGAACGCCTGAGTGTTTGCCCCCTGCACTGGTGTACCTGGATCACTTTTTCCTCTGTTGATAGCGGCTAAAATCAATGACATTATCGTGGCTGTCAGCATCAATGATGTTGGCACTCTCCAACTGCTGACGAGTCGCCGCCATAGCCGCTAGACGCGTATTCAACTGTTCCTGTTGTACGGCTTTTATCTTTGCCATTGCATCAGTGATCTTCTGAGGAGCAAAACGTAGATACTCAGTCAGCCAGTGTTGGAGCATTTTCTCGTTGGCCTGTAGAGCGCATTTCTCACCTTTACGGGTTCGCCAAGTCTGATTGAGCCTGATATCAAACTCTAACGCGGTTTCCTCATCGGGCGGAAAGCATCCAGTATTATGATAAACATCACTGTATTCAGCGGCGATCTGGCTGACATGGCCCATAACGCTTCTGTCAGTGCGTTGGTAGAACCGAATATCTTCGTGCTGGGAGAAATAGCGTTCGATCCCTTGTTCCATCTGCATCGAGTCAAACAGTGAATAGTCTTGACCTTGCCATTCCAAACCGTTCATCAGGCGTTCTTGCAACCGACTGAAGAAGCCTTGCATATCACCTTTTTTGACCTGGTGGATCACATGACAATAGCGAGTCTCAAACTCCACAGCAATCAGGCAGATTGAGCGCCCAAGTTTTATGGCATGTACTACCCACTGAAAACAGGGTTGATTTGCGTTTTCCCGTTCTGCCTGCGTTTCAGCAATACTCTGAGGTGTAACAGGCTCAAAAAATCCCTCTTTGCTGCCTTTTTTGAAGCCTTTGCACAGATGCTCTGCCGCCGCCAGAGAACAGTTAATGGTAATCATTGATCAACGCCCTTCCATGCTATCAACGAGCACTTCGTTCAATATCGTGATTTTGTTGTTATAGGATAAATCAATTTATTGCTTTTCGATATGTCAACGGTATCTCGCTGCTTGCCTCTGATTAGTACAACGATTGCATGTTGAGTGAAATAGTACTGAGCCACCTACGATAAAATGGGCAGCGTAATCTAGCGGCAATCTACCAGATTGACTATTGTGGTTCTTTATTCAGCAATGAATCCAACTGTTGTAGCAAGACTAACAATCGCATACTGCTCGGTTGCCTGTCTTTCAACGCCACCTCAAAGTAAGGCGCAATAACAAAACGCGTGGGTAAAGGCGTATCACTTTCCAGCAGTGCATACATCCGTGGTAACAACACCCACTGCAACCATTCTTCAGCCAGCATGCTATCAACGCAAAAAGGTTCCGTGCTGGAAAAAGCGGCTGGCTCAGGCGGTGAAGCCTGCCACAAAGTTAAATCCTGCATTGACTTCTCAATCGCTCGTAAAATCTGACGAACCTGGTTTTTTATATTCATTCGTGTTCTCAAACTGTTTATCACGGATTATCGGTTAAGGGTTATGGGATAGAGCATAACGCTTAAACGCTCTCAGCACAGACCGTGTTGGTTATGGTTATCCACCCAAATTACATCAAGATGTAGCTATCTCCATTACCCTGCGTAACGCCCAGAACACATAGCTAACTATGCTCCTTGGGACTGGCTCGCTTGCCATCTAACTGCAAATTGAAAGGCAGCGAGTATATCTGCATATTTTATTTGGTGGTACTGCTGCGCCTAGCGCGGCAAAATACGTGCCTCTAATAAACAACCTATGATGAAAGACATGCCCGTAATCTCACCAACTAAAAATTACGCAACACCCGGTAAAGCCATGCTGGCTTCGGTGACCGGTTATGCTATGGACGGCTTCGATTTACTGATTCTCGGTTTTATGTTGCCGGTGATCACCTCTGAGTTGGGCCTAACCTCATCGGAAGCCGGTTCTCTGGTAACCTGGACACTCATCGGTGCAGTAATTGGCGGCGTGATTTTCGGCCATCTCAGCGACCGTTTTGGCCGCATACGAGTACTGACAATCACCATTCTTATGTTCTCTCTCTTCACTGGCCTATGTGCCTTAGCAGTTGGTTATTGGGATCTCCTCGCTTACCGTACATTGGCTGGCATAGGATTGGGTGGCGAATTCGGTATCGGTATGGCTCTCATCGCAGAGGCCTGGCCTGCCGATAAACGTAACCGTGCTTCAGCCTATGTAGGTATGGGGTGGCAGCTCGGCGTACTCGCCGCAGCCTTCCTGACACCATTATTGTTACCTTATATCGGCTGGCGTGGCATGTTCCTGGTTGGCTTACTGCCAGCACTTATCTCCTTCCTGATACGCCGTACAATGGGAGAGACCGAAGAATTTACTCAGCAAATAACCGGTGAACTACACCTGTCATTCATCCAACGAATAAAGCTGTTATTCAAGGATCGTGCTACTGGAAGGGCCAGCATAGGGATTTTTATTCTATGCTCGGTGCAAAATTTTGGTTATTACGGGTTGATGATTTGGATGCCAACCTACCTGGCAAAAAATTTTGGCTTTTCGTTGACTAAATCTGGCATCTGGACTGGCGTTACGGTCATCGGAATGACCTTTGGTATTTGGCTATTCGGAATACTCGCCGACCGTTTTCCTCGTTGGATCATCTTTGTGATTTACCAGAGTGGCGCTGTAGTGATGGTTATTTGCTACGCGCAACTTAGTGATCCTACCCTGATGCTGTTTGCAGGTGCGTTGATGGGGGTATTTGTTAACGGTATGATTGGGGGCTACGGTGCACTGATTTCTGACACTTATCCAGTACAAGCGCGTGCGACGGCACAGAATATCCTATTCAATCTTGGTCGTGGTGTCGGTGGGCTGGGACCATTAGTGATAGGGGCTTTGGTCACGCAGGTTTCTTTTACTGCGGCTATCAGCCTGCTTGCTGGCATTTATCTGTTGGATATTTACGCTACGCTGTTCTTGCTACCGAAGAAACAGACCATGGGTGACACCTTGGGGGCGATTGGTTGAGTTGCACGCCATCTTTCAAGTTACTGAATTATTGATTACACCGTTTAACCCTTCGGAGACTCAGTCACTCGAAGTCAGTCGCTTTGCCAGCAAGGTGAAGCCTTTTACGCCAAGAAAGTGATATTGGCTAAACGGGTTATTGATTGGTTATACCCAGATAAAAAAGTAGGGGCACTGCGTTAACAGTGCCCCCAGTTCGTTTTATAGCTATCCTGCTACAAAGTGTGCTCCCTGCTCAATCCTTGAAAACTTTTCCTTCGGCCATCCTGACCAAACAATCCTTGCTAAATCCTATAGCGTATTCCTTACGCGGTTCCTCAGTCTTCCTGACCCACCAGCAATCCAGTACCGGCTCCCAATCTCCTTCCTGGAGGTGTCCTTGGTTTCAATCCTGAAACATCCTGAGCGTCATCCTGACACCAATCCTTTCCACTCTTCCTGAGTGCGTCCCTTTCTTCTTCCTGAAGCTGCATCATCCTGATGCTTTCCTGCTCCACCCGACTCCTGTCCGGTAGGTATAAGATCGCTTAATTCCTTCTTGATCACAAGAGCATGTAGAAAAGATTGCGACAAACTTCAATCAAACATTATCTTTAGCTCGATTTAACCAATTGATCTGGATAGCAATAAGTCCAATCTAAGCCACCTACTCTAAAAAATTAAGCGCAATCTCTCACAGCTTTTGTGAGAGATCTCTCACACAATCTGAAGAAAAAAACGGTGCCTATCCTAATGTTGGCTGTAAACCATCGAGGAACTTCGCCAAAGAAGCGGATAATTCCGTTCTTTTATTAGTGCCAAACTGCTCAAGAACTACCTTGCCACTGACATTACATAATGACACCAGCGCCATTTCTGACTCAGTAGTTGCCAAAAAAATCGTTGGGGATAATTTAAGGCGCTTTTGGGTAACCAGATGCCCGATCAGGTTTTCCTGTAAACGAATAAAATCATCCTCACTCCAAACCTGTAAAAGCGTCAGGTGATGCTCAGCAAACTGTGCGGCCATGTCGCCCGCATATTGCCGGGTATAAAAAGTATGACTATCCGGTTGTAACTGTATTTCCAGTGCCTTTTCTACCCTTTCCAAGGTTGCTGCTGGTGTAAAGGGTTGCGGTAACCATAATACGGCATCATCACGATTTTCGATTATGCAGGGGGAAGCGACACCATACAATTCCTGGCTGAGGGGAGCATGTTGGCGTTGCAGTTGCCAAACATCAACATAGCGTTGAGTAAACTCCCGCAACGCGCTCGATACATCATGTTCCATATTTTTTCTCACATACGGTAAACTGACTGCCATTGTACCTATCTAAAACCAAGGTGACAGCCCATGCCCAATTATCAAGATCATCAGGCTCTGTCAACGCTGACTCTCGGTAAACCAACCGCTTATCATGACAGCTACAATGCCACATTGTTACAGGCGGTTCCGCGCAGTATGAATAGGGAACCTCTTGGTCTCTACCCAGACAACTTGCCTTTTCATGGTGCCGACATCTGGACAATGTATGAACTGTCCTGGCTCAATGCCAAAGGCCTACCCCAGGTCGCCGTAGGCGAAATCAGCCTGAATGCCAACAGTATCAATCTGATTGAATCCAAAAGCTTCAAACTTTATCTCAATAGCTTTAACCAAACGATTTTTCCTGACTGGGAGAGTGTCCGTACTACGCTACTGAGAGATCTCTCAGACTGCGCGCAAGGGGATGTCAACATTACCTTGTTTAGTCTCGACCAAATTGAAGGACAGCCAATCGTCAGTATGGAAGGTGAGTGTCTTGATCAGCAAGATATAAGCATTGAAAGCTATGAGTTCAATGCCGACTATCTGCAAAATTCAACAAGTGGACGCCTGGTTGAAGAGACACTGGTGAGTCATCTGCTCAAATCTAACTGTCTTATCACCAACCAACCTGATTGGGGTTCGGTGCAAATCTGCTACCGTGGGCCGCAGATAAACCGTGAGTCTCTGTTACGCTACCTGGTTTCCTTTCGCCACCACAACGAATTTCACGAACAGTGTGTTGAACGTATCTTCAACGACCTACTACGGTTCTGCGAACCGGAACAACTGAGTGTTTACGCCAGATATACTCGCCGCGGTGGCCTGGATATCAATCCATGGCGCAGCAATGTGGCGTTTGAACCAGCTTCTGGCCGCCTGGCTCGTCAATAAGGGGGCTTTTAGCTGTGCATGAAAGCACTGTCCGCAATCTTAGACCTGGATAGCTGCTCAACATCTGAGCTAACAAACGGTTTATATTGGTAAAAAACCGGATACAGCGGTAAGGTTAAATCAAGAGCCTCTGCTACATTGGCAGACACTCCAATATTCTAACCGTCGGGCGCGAAAGGGAAATACACACAAAGCTAAAAGGCTAACCTGCAGCCACACGGTCTATTACAGCGCTCACAATCAGCGCAAAGGAGCTACTTTGATTACACATGTCAGTCCGCTTGGCTCAATGGATCTTTTGTCTCAGCTTGAAGTCGACATGCTGAAACGCACTGCCAGCAGCGATCTATATCGATTATTCCGTAACTGCTCTTTAGCCGTATTGAACTCGGGCAGCCAGACAGATAACAGTAAACAATTATTATCACGCTATGAAAACTTTGATATCAATATTCTCCGTCGCGAACGTGGCGTAAAGCTAGAGTTAGTTAATCCACCAGAAGAAGCCTTTGTCGATGGCCGTATCATTCGTTCACTGCAGGCAAACCTGTTTGCCGTTCTGCGCGATATTTTGTTCGTTCATAGCCTGTTTGTCAGTCCTGGGCGCTTCCAGCATCTCAATCTAGAAAACCCCAGCCACATTACCAACCTGGTATTTTCCATCCTGCGCAATGCCCGTATCCTACACCTTGATGAAGATCCTAATCTGGTGGTGTGCTGGGGAGGCCACTCAATCAATGAGAATGAGTACCTCTATGCTCGAAGGGTGGGAAGCCAACTGGGTCTGCGTGAACTGAACATCTGTACCGGCTGTGGGCCGGGTGCGATGGAAGCGCCGATGAAAGGTGCAGCCGTTGGCCATGCCCAACAGCGCTATCACAATAGCCGCTTTATCGGTATGACGGAGCCTTCTATCATCGCCGCTGAACCACCAAACCCACTGGTGAATGAACTGGTGATCATGCCAGACATCGAAAAGCGTCTGGAGGCTTTTGTGCGCATCGCTCACGGAATTATCATTTTCCCTGGCGGGGTCGGTACTGCAGAAGAGCTACTTTACCTGCTTGGCATCCTGATGAATCCAGAAAACAGCGAGCAGGTGCTGCCTCTTATCTTAACTGGGCCAAAAGAAAGTGCAGATTATTTCCGCGTGTTGGATGAGTTCATTATGAATACGCTGGGGGATGAAGCTCGTCGTCATTACACCATCATCATCGACGATCCGGCAGAGGTGGCACGTCAGATGAAGAAAGCCATGCCACTGGTGAAAGAGAATCGCCGCAATACCGGCGATGCCTATAGCTTCAACTGGTCTATGCGTATCGCACCAGACTTGCAGTTACCGTTTGAGCCAACCCATGAAAATATGGCTAATCTCAACCTCTACCCAGATCAACCCGCAGAGCAGTTAGCGGCGGCATTGCGGCGTGCTTTTTCAGGGATCGTAGCGGGTAACGTAAAAGAAAATGGTATTCATGCAATTGAACAGTACGGCCCGTACAAACTGCATGGCGAACCGGGGATGATGAAGCAGATGGATAGCCTGTTGCAGGGCTTTGTTGCCCAGCACCGCATGAAACTGCCAGGAACGGCCTACGTTCCCTGCTACGAAATCGTAGCCTGATTGCCAATTCCGGGCGGCCTTGTTTGCCGCCTTTCTTTTGTTGATACCACTGTCTCAGTTTGAAAGCCAATAAGTCTATGCCGATACATCTCCTGATTGTTGATGCCCTAAATCTGATTCGCCGCATTCATGCGGTACAGGGAACACCTTGTTTGAATGCCTGTCGACATGCACTACAACAATTGATCCAGCACAGCCTGCCCACCCATGCCGTGGCAGTGTTCGACGAAGATGATCGCAGCACAAGTTGGCGTCACCAAATTCTGCCTGATTACAAAGCCGGGCGTTCACCTATGCCGGAAAACCTGCATCAGGAAATGCCGCTACTGCGTCAGGCATTTTCCGAACTGGGCGTTGAAAGCTGGCATTCGCCAGGAAACGAAGCTGACGATCTGGCCGCCACACTGGCAATGAGAATTGCAGGTGCTGGCCATCAGGTAACGATTATTTCAACGGATAAAGGTTACTGCCAGTTATTGGCTCCCAACATACAGATACGCGACTACTTCCAGAAACGCTGGTTGGATATGCCCTTTGTACAAGAGGAGTTCGGGGTGTTACCGCAACAATTGCCTGACTATTGGGGGCTGGTGGGGATTAGTAGTAGCAAGATCCCCGGCGTCGCAGGTATTGGGCCGAAAACCGCGACATTGCTTTTACAGCAGAGGGAGGATTTGGATAGTCTGTATCAGCATCTGGAAGAAGTACCTGAAAAGTGGCAAGGTAAGCTATTGCAGCACCGTGAACTGGCCTATATCAGCAAACGAGTGGCCAGCTTGCGTACAGACCTGGCGCTAAACGGCAACTTGCAACAACTGCGCCTGCCGTCGAACCAGGCTTGATTAATTTGACAGCTAACGATCAATAAACGGATCGCTGTAAACAGCGTCCACTTATCTTATTCTCGCTCGTCTCGGCGGCCAGGTATCGCCGACCACATTCGCCGCACATGCACAGTTATCTCTTCACGATCGTGGTAAAGCTGCTTGGCATTCACTTCTACACTAATATCCGCTGCGGCTAATGCCTCGCGGATACTTTGCAGATTCTGAGCCACCTCTTCGTAACGCTTTTTCATCGGTAGCTTCAGATTGAAGATCGCCTCACGGCACCAACCTTTAACCAACCATTTAATCATCAGACCGGTCACTCGTGCTGGTTTCTCAACCATATCACATACCAGCCAGTAGATTTTGCTGGTATCTGGTTCGAATTTAAAACCATCGACTCGGTGATGGGTGACCTGCCCAGTATCCATCAAGCTTGGCGCCATAGGACCGTTATCCACTGAATGTACCATCATACTGCGTTTGACCAATTGATAAGTCCAGCCACCGGGGCAGGCTCCCAAATCAACCGCGTACATACCACTCGCCAAACGCTCATCCCACTCATCAGCGGGGATGAAAACGTGAAAAGCCTCTTCCAATTTGAGTGTGGAACGGCTTGGTGCATCAGCAGGGAATTTCAAACGCGGAATACCCATATAGAACGGGGAGTTATTATTGCTGTAAGAATAACCAACATAACAACAGCCAGGGGCAATAAAGAATACATGAACTACCGGGCGAGTCGGATTTTCACGTGCCATCATCACTTTCTGCTCGCGCATGGCGGCGCGCAATGGCACCGTCAGTTTACGGCAGAACTTCATCAGTTCTTTACTCTCGTTAGTATCCGGCACTTCCACACGCAATTCACCACCGCGGTCGACAACGCCAATCAACATACCGACAATCGGAGAAACCCTATCTTCTGGCGGTAGATCACGTAACAACTCACCGACCACAATCATTTGACGCGCGAAGATCAACTCACGAAACGGAATTTCCCGCGCCAAACGATCGGCATCATCTGGCTGATAACATTCAAACAGCACATAACCGCTGTTATCTTTCACGCGGGCAAAGCCAAACACTTCTAACTGAGCAGCCCTATCAGTCATTTCCGCCGCACACTCTTTTTCAAAACCAGGGCGGCAATACAACGCGATTTTATTCATGGCCCTCGGCCTTTTTCCTCAGACGCAAAGCGCCAATCAACATCAATACCCAACCGACCAGGAAACACGTGCCGCCAACAGGCGTGATGTAGGCCCAGAACTTCAGGTGTGACAGCGCCAGACAATACAGACTGCCGCTAAATAAAACCGTGCCGAGTGCCAACAACGCTCCACTCCAGTAGAACCAGAGGTTGATCCGACGCTGCATCGCAACGGCCAAGGCAAAGATCGCCAGAGTGTGGAACCCCTGGTAATCAAGCCCGGTTCGGAGCCAGGACATTTCATTCGGCCCAAGGGCACCGGCAAAAACGTGAGCGCCAAACGCCCCAAGAGCAACAAATATAAAACCGCTGATAGCGGCAAAGACCAGCATAGAACGAGTACCCATAGGTATTCACCTTAATCGAGGTTAACCAGCCACAGCATTACCGCTAACTGCTTTATTGTTCATAGCGAAAACGAAATTTTTCCTGTTCACTGGCTGCACGCGCCAGGATCCATTGCCGAAAAGCGGCTATTTTACCCAGTTCTGCCTGGCTGTCATGGCATACTAGATAAAAAGCATTTTTGCTCACCAGCACATCGTTGAAAGGGCACACCAACCGACCGGCTTCCATCTCGGTTTGCGCCATTACGTTATTAACCAAAGCAATTCCCTGACCATGCACTGCAGCCTGAACCACCATGGCGCTATGACTAAAGATAGGTCCTTGTTGCACATTGATATTTTGTAATCCTAATTGGCGCGTGTAAGCCAACCAATCTCGGCGTGAAGTATCGTGTAACAGCGTATGATAAGCCAGATCGCCCGGCACTTTTAGAGCATGATCGCCAGTCAACAGGCTTGGCGAACAAACAGGCAGCAGATATTCGGCATACAGGCGTTCAGCTCGTACCCCAGGCCAGTTGCCACGCCCATAAAAGATAGCTACGTCCACATCATCCGCCAGTTTATCCTCTTCACGATCAATGGCCTGTATACGAACATCAATTCCTGGATAAGCTGAGTTAAAACCTGAAAGGCGTGGCACCAACCACTGAATAGCGAAGCTGGGTGGTAAGCTGACCGTCAGTGCCCCTTTGGCACTACGCGCCTGAAGTTTTCGCGTAGCCTCATTGATTGAAGTAAAAATCTCTTTGATATCGAGATAATAGCTTTGCCCTTCTTCTGTCAACAGCAGCGAACGATTGCGCCGCCGGAACAGTTTCAACCCAAGGAAATCCTCCAGTGACTTAATCTGGTGGCTGACCGCAGCCTGAGTAACAAACAATTCATCTGCCGCTTTGGTAAAACTCAAATGACGTGCAGCCGCATCAAAAACTCGCAGCGCGTTAAGTGGTGGTAAACGTTTGGACATCAATCATACCTTAGTATTGTTGGCTACTTGCGGTTCTTAGGCCATGTCCCGTTAACCTTAGCGCTGCCTTAGCGGTTTTTGTTTGGTTATACACACGTCATATTTCAAGTTGCATATCTATGGGCTTTGTTACTCGGCATGTCGGTGAGCCCTCTCTTTTGTGGCAACTGTAAGCAGCGTTCCCGCAATTCGAATTATTTAGAGTATAACTAGTACTCTATTGAGCTTAGCCCTATTCATGTAATCCTTGTTCAACGGCCTGACATGGCAGATAAATTAACTTTATGAATAATGTGATATGGACTATTGAATGAACATTCGTCATTAGTTTTTTTAATCCGAGACATTATAAATTGTCCGTTGAGCGTACGCCAGTAAATACCTATAGTAGCCCCACTTCCCGAGCCGGAACGAAAAGGGATTGGGTGTCAAAAGCACCGATGAACTTTTGGCTTCGTGGTTGTGATGTTGTGTTTGCAATTGTCCGACTGTCCGGACACGGTAGCTAGACTACTATTTTTCACTTCCTGTACATTTTACCCTGTCTGTCCATGGTGATTTATGTCGCACCGCACTTATTGTGGTGCTTTTTTTGTCGGTAATTTCCCTCATTTAGATTCTGATAGGTCTACTCCACACAGTTATCCAAGTGCCTATCGGGGTTAATGGCAATTGCAAAGTACTGAATGGGTAAACCTTGTCTCAACGAAAAAAATAAGACAGGATCGCTTTTTGCAAAAGCCAGTAATGGACGACCTATGAAGCCTTTTAACCCCATCTTTTTTCGCAGCCAGTTTCCAGCTCTTGAACAAGAGGGAGTTTATCTGGACAGTGCATCCACCACGCTAAAACCACAAGCAGTGATTGACGCCACACAACAATTTTACAGCGCCAATGCCGCTACGGTGCATCGTAGTCAGCATCGTGCAGCACAGGAACTGACCCACCGTTTTGAACAGGCCCGCCAGCAGGTCGCCACGTTGATTAATGCTCCCAGCTCGGATGATATCGTTTGGGTGCGAGGTACCACGGAAGCCATCAATCTTGTCGCACAAAGCTATGCCCGCCCCCGTTTGCAGCCCGGCGATCAGATCGTGGTCAGCGAAGCCGAACATCATGCCAACCTGATCCCCTGGCTAATGGTGGCAGAACAGACCGGTGCCCAGGTGGTTAAACTACCTTTGGGTGAAGACCGCTTGCCGGATTTGACTCAGTTACCGCACCTGCTCAACAAAAAAACCCGCATTCTAGCCCTTGGCCAAATGTCGAACGTTACAGGGGGCTGCCCCGATCTGTCTCTGGCGATTAACTGGGCACATTCGGTTAACGCAGTGGTAATGATCGACGGAGCACAGGGAATTGTGCATTGCCCAGCCGACGTCCAACGGCTCGATATTGATTTCTATGCTTTCTCTGGGCATAAATTATATGGGCCGACCGGAATTGGCGCATTGTATGGTAAGACTGCGCTCTTGGCTGAAATGGGGCCTTGGCAAGGTGGCGGTAAAATGCTGACTCAGGCCTCATTTAACGGTTTTACGGCACAAAAGCCCCCACACTGTTTTGAAGCAGGCACGCCTAATATTGCTGGCGTAATTGGGCTTTCTGCCGCACTGAGCTGGTTAGATACTCAAGATAAGATCGCTGCCGAAAACCACAGCCGCAAGTTGGCACAAAACGCCGAGCAACAACTATTACAGTTACCTGGTTCCCGAAGTTTCCGCTGTTCCGACTCTAGCCTGCTGGCGTTTGATATTGCCGGGATCCACCATAGCGATATCGTCACATTGTTAGCAGAACAAAACATCGCTGTGCGCGCTGGCCAACACTGTGCACAACCCTTGATGAAAGCCTTAGGTGTTAGTGGAACGCTGCGCGCTTCATTTGCACCTTACAATACACAACAAGATGTCGATGCCTTGATACAGGCGCTGGAGAATGCCATCACACTGCTGGCAGAATGACTATGATGAAAAGCGAAGAAAACGTACTGGTCCCCCACCTTTTCGGCAAAGAGATCTGCGCCACTGAATTGATCGAAAAATTTAGCGCGTTAAAACTGTGGGAAGAGCGCTACCGCCAGTTGATCATGTTGGCAAAACAGTTACCACCGCTACCAGACGAACTAAAACAGGCGGAGATAGAATTGAAAGGGTGCGAAAATCGTGTCTGGCTGGGGCACCAACTGCTGGCAGATGGTTCACTACATTTCTATGGTGATAGCGAGGGCCGAATTGTACGCGGCCTGCTGACGATCTTACTCACCGCAGTGGAAGGCAAAACGCCACAACAGCTATTAGCCAGCGATCCATTAGTGCTGTTTGACCAATTGGCGCTTCGTGCCCAGCTCAGTGCTACCCGAGCCAACGGTCTAACTGCGCTGGCTGACAGGATCAACGCTATCGCAGCTCACTATGCTTGACGCGCAGCTTTTGCCAGCATCTTCTTCAGCGCATGGGAAACGGCAACAAAACCAAAGGTGGCAGTGACCATGGCTGCAGCGCCAAAACCGGCACTACAGTCCATTCTTTTGGGGCCTTCAGCCGTGTTACGGGATGCGCAGACTGAGCCATCAGGCTGAGGATAGACCAAGGGCTCACTGGAAAAAACGCAATCGATCCCCAATTTGCCTTTGCTGTTTCTCACTACGTTAAACTCATTTTTCAATCTTTCACGCAGCTTGGCAGCCAGTGGGTCTTGAATGGTTTTCGCCAAATCAGCAACTTCAATACGTGTCGGGTCGATCTGGCCTCCTGCTCCACCGGTTGTCACTACCGGGATTTTGAAACGGCGGCAATACGCCAGCAACGCGGCTTTTGGCCGTACGCTATCGATGGCATCAATGACATAACTGAAGCTACCATCGAGTAATTCAGCCACATTGTCTGGGGTAATAAAATCATCAATGCAGGTCACGCGGCATTCTGGATTTATCGCTAAGATCCGCTCAGCCATCACCTCGGTTTTAGACTGGCCGACATGCTGGCGTAATGCGTGGATCTGACGGTTGGTATTGGTGACACAAACGTCATCCATGTCGATCAGTGTAATAGCGCCTATACCGGTTCTTGCCAGCGCCTCAGCTGCCCACGAGCCCACTCCGCCAATACCGATCACACAAACGTGTGCTTGAGCAAACAGAGCTAGTGCAGATTGTCCGTACAAACGTGCCGTACCACCGAAACGCTGTAAATAAGCCTCTGAATAGGGCGTACTCATCTCTTTTTCATTACCTTAACGTTGCAAATGGCAAGGGCCGGAAGATCCGGCCCTTGTTGGCAGAAATGCCGTTTCTCTTCAACGAGTGACCAGTTGCGAACCACCAGAAGAAGATTTTGGTTGGTAAGTACTAAACATTGGTGCTTCACCGTTGGCCCCTTTCAGCACCCATACCCGACCATAGTGATTGTAATAACCTGCAGAGTGACCCGCTTCAGGCCCAATTCCTTGGTACATGTCAAAGTGTTGGCCTTTGATCGCACCGCCGACATCCAAAGCGACCATCAGGCGCATTTCATATTTTCCCGTGAATTTACCCTTATTGTCTAGTAGCGGCACTTCGGCTAACAACGTCGTACCTGCGGGTATCAAGGAGCGATCGGAAGCCACAGAAGCTTTTGCAATCAATGGAACCGCGCTGGCTCCTTTGACCGGGGCCATTGAGGATTCTGGGCGGAAGAATACAAACGACGGATTCTGTTCCAACAGTTGGCGGACCTCGGCTTCGCTATGGGTATCTGCCCAATGACGAATGGCCTGCATAGACATATCTTCTTTGGCCACTTCACCACGATCAATCAGCACCTTACCAATACTGCGATAAGCGTGGCCATTCTTACCACCATAACCGAAGAACACAGGCGGTTGTCCATTACCATAATCAACATAACCGCTACCCTGCACTTCCATCATAAAGTTATCCATGAGGGAATTGCTGTAAGCAATAATGTAACGGCTATCGAGCGCCCCAGCGTAGATACTTGCACGCTCCGGCAAACGCCGTTTACCTTTGGCCGGCATTCTATACAGGGGATAACGGAATTCACCTTGCTGGGTGCGACGCGCCTGCACCACAGGAGTATAATATCCCGTGAACTGCACGTTTCCGTAATTATCCACGCCCTCCATCTGGTAAGCACTGAGGCCGAACTGACTCAGTTGGCGGGTGTCTGCGCCTGAAGCCATCCAGTTTTGTACCGCCTGATAAGTATTATTATTGCGGTTAAATAACGATGGGGAAGCAGACTTAATCTCCATCAACTGATCAGAGTAATCCTTACCGTTGACCGGTACCCCACGCGCATTGGGCTGATTAACCCACTCTAGTGGTTGATCCAGATGGCCATCTTTATACTGTTGCCCCAGATCGGTCGGTTTCGATGAGCACCCAGCCAGTACAGCAATCACAGCCCCACTCAGCAAGTATTTAACCCAACGTCCTTTCATCACGTACTCTCTTCGACAGGTATGTTCCAGTTCTAATGCCGAAAGATAACAAACGGCTATTGATAAAGGAATCGGTGAGGAAAAAAATTCTCGACGGGATGATGACGCTGAAAAAGAGAACAAATTGAGGACTAATTCAGCAGAAAAATAGCTTTCGATGAATAATTTGCAAAAAGGGGTTGCAACAATGTAGTTGGAGAGTATAGTGCGCTTCCATCGGACGCGGGGTGGAGCAGCCTGGTAGCTCGTCGGGCTCATAACCCGAAGGTCGTCGGTTCAAATCCGGCCTCCGCAACCAATCGATACTAAAGTAGTATCAGATAAAAAGTTGGATTCGATAAAAGGTGTTATACGGACGCGGGGTGGAGCAGCCTGGTAGCTCGTCGGGCTCATAACCCGAAGGTCGTCGGTTCAAATCCGGCCTCCGCAACCAACCGATACTATAAGCAGTATCATATGCAAGGTTGGAGTCTCAATAATGCCAGTATCAAGACGGACGCGGGGTGGAGCAGCCTGGTAGCTCGTCGGGCTCATAACCCGAAGGTCGTCGGTTCAAATCCGGCCTCCGCAACCAAACTTGATAGACACAGATAAACACCTTAGCGGGTGTTTTTTTGTATCTGAAATTCCCTGTCGCTGCCTTAACACTTCCTTATATCACAATCTGTTTTACCTACGTGCCTGTGCTCCACCATTGGCAAAATAGGCTTTAATCCCTGCTAGAATTGATTCGGCTACCTGCTGCTGGAAATGGCTGGTTCGCAGCTTTCGTTCTTCTTCAATATTGCTAATAAATGCGGTTTCTACCAGAATTGATGGGATATCTGGTGCCTTTAACACTGCAAAACCTGCCTGATCGACAAGATTTTTGTGCAAACGGTTTATTTTACCCATTCTGCTCAGCACTTCCTTACCAAACTTCAGACTGTCATTAATTGTTGCTGTCTGAAGCAGATCAAACATGGTGTGATCAAGATAGCGATCGCCACTTCTGCTAACCCCACCAATTTCATCAGCAGCATTTTGGGTCTGAGCCAGAAACTTGGCAGCATTGCTGGTTGCCCCCTTGGTTGACAGAGCAAAGACAGAAGAGCCCCTTGCCGAACGGCTGGTAAAGGCATCAGCGTGGATCGAGACAAACAAATCAGCCCGCTGCTTACGCGCTTTGGCAACACGAACTTTAAGCGGGATAAACACATCTTCATTACGCGTCATAAAGACTTTCATGTTTGGCTCACGCTTTATGAGCGCGCTTAGACGACGAGCAATCTGCAATACGATATCTTTTTCTCGCGTTTTATTTTTACCGATAGCGCCAGGGTCTTCACCTCCATGCCCAGGATCAAGCATGATAACGATAGGTCGATCGCGCCCCGCTTTACCTGCCTGCGGTACTTCAGATGGTAACGAACGCTCCAGCTCGCCTTGGTTATAATCCTCTAATAACGCCAATAATGGATCATAGTCTTCACCGGATTGCCTATTAGCAGGATAAAGATCCACCACCAAACGGTTGCGATATTCAGAAACCGGCTTCAGGGTAAACATATTCGGACTCACCGCTTGCTTGAGTTCCAGTACCAACCTAACGGTATTTTTATCAAACTGGCCGACTCGAGCCTGTTTCAGATAAGGGTCTTCCTTACGAACCTTCCCGGCAATTCCTTTGAGCACACTGTTGAGCTGAACGCCTTCCACATCGACGACAATGCGGTCTGGATTAGTCAGAGCAAACTGTTTGTATTTGAGTGGAACATTGGATTCCAGCGTTACCCGGGTATAGGTTGAAGAGGGCCAAACGCGTACGGCAATCACATGGGAAGCCGCAGCGAACCCGACGCGGCTCACACTTAGCAACCAGGTTGCGGCTACCCCTTGCAAAAACCGGCGGCGCCCCAGATTGTGATCGGCGTTAGACATGCAGCTCCAGCAACGGTAAAGATTATAAAAACACCAAAGAAATGAGAATGGAAAACTTTAACGAATCCCTACGGCGCTGTCATTAGAAAATCATTTTATGATTTTTCAATTTATTAATTATTTATACTCGAAATAGCGCGAGTTACATGACAAAAACGCAATGCGTTTTTGAACAGTGCCTGTGCTGCTCCCGAAGGGCAAGCTCTATGGACGGGCAGAGTAACCGCGCGCAGTCAACGTCCAGGTAACTTGAAGTATGACCAGCATAACCTTCTCAGCAAATAGATTAGCATCACTTCCCGCTTGCCTTTTTAGCAACAAAAGAATAAAAATACATAAATACCGTATAAATATGCAAAAGAGGATATGCCGTGAAGGAGCGTAGTACAGAGCTGGTCCAAGGATTCCGTCACTCAGTTCCCTATATCAATGCCCACCGTGGCAAGACATTTGTCGTCATGTTGGGTGGTGAAGCCATCGAGCATGAGAATTTTTCCAACATCGTCAACGATATCGGGTTGTTACACAGCCTGGGTATCCGTTTAGTGGTGGTATACGGTGCAAGGCCACAGATTGATAACAACATTGCACTGCATAAGTACCAGCCAATTTACCATAAGCATACTCGTGTCACCGACGCCGCCACCTTGGAGCTAGTCAAACAGGCTGCTGGGCTGTTACAGCTGGATATTACCGCACGGCTGTCAATGAGTCTGAACAATACCCCGTTGCAAGGTGCTCATATCAACGTGGTTAGCGGCAACTTTATTATTGCTCAACCATTGGGTGTAGATGAAGGCATCGATTATTGCCACAGCGGCCGTATCCGTCGCATCGATGAAGAAGCGATCCATCGTCAGTTAGACAGCAATGCCATCGTGCTGATTGGCCCGGTGGCCGTATCGGTCACTGGTGAAAGTTTTAACCTAACTTCGGAAGAGGTTGCTACCCAATTGGCGATCAAACTGAAAGCAGAGAAGATGATTGGTTTTTGCTCATCACAAGGGGTCACTGACGAGGAAGGCAATATCATTCCCGAAATGTTCCCCAACGACGCACAAAAACGAATCGATCAACTGGAAGAGTCTGGCGACTACTATTCCGGTACAGTGAGATTTCTACGTGGGGCAGTAAAAGCGTGCCGCAGCGGGGTGCGCCGCAGCCACCTGCTCAGCTACCAGAAAGATGGCTCTTTAGTACAAGAGCTATTCTCGCGTGATGGTATCGGTACTCAGATCGTTATGGAAAGCGCCGAGCAGGTTCGCCGCGCGACGATCAACGATATCGGTGGGATACTCGAGTTAATCAGTCCCCTCGAGCAACAAGGTATTTTGGTACGCCGCTCGCGCGAACAACTGGAAATGGAAATCGACAAGTTCACGATTATCGAGCGCGATAACCTGACCATTGCCTGTGCAGCACTCTACCCGTTCCCGGAAGAGAAGATTGGCGAGATGGCCTGTGTGGCTGTTCACCCTGATTACCGCAGTTCATCGCGCGGAGAAATGCTATTGCAGCGCGTAGAAAGCCAAGCTCGCCAAATGGGGCTGCAGAAACTGTTCGTATTGACGACCAGTAGCATTCACTGGTTTCAAGAGCGAGGTTTTTCACCTGCAGAAGTCGAAGTGCTACCGATGAAAAAACAGGCACTGTACAACTACCAACGCCGTTCAAAAATTCTGTTGGCAGATTTGTAGTCGGCAAGACGCTGGCTTCAGCCAGCGCTTATGATTTTTTTGTATATCAACTAACCTGCAAACGCTCTGCCAGCCCGCTGCGGCGCTGGGTAGGGGTACGAATAGCGCTGATTAACACTTTCTCTGTAGCGTAAAGTGAAAGTCGTTTGCGCGCCCGAGTGATAGCGGTATAAACCAGTTCACGAGTCAGCGCCGCGAGAAACTGATTAGGTAACACCAACGCCGTGTGCTCAAATTCTGAGCCTTGAGATTTATGTACCGTCATCGCCAAGGCGGTTTCATGCGCTGGCAAACGGCTAGGCTGCACCGATTTAATGCTGCCATCAGGTAATTGGAAATACACTCGCAGATCGCCCCCCTCGTCTGGCAAAGCTATGCCAATGTCGCCGTTAAACAATCCTAACGCACTGTCGTTGCGCCCAATCATGACCGGGCGACCTAAATACCAGCGCCCGGCTGGGCCGGGGTTACGCCGGATCAACGCTGCGCGCTGTAAAGCATTTTCAATACGCTCGTTCAACCCGGCAACACCAAATGGCCCTTCACGCAGGGCACATAGCACTTGAAAACGACCGAATGCAGCCAGTACAGTAACCGCATCAGCACCTTCAATGACCTTAGCGAGATAGTCACGATAACCTTCAACACAAGCTTCCAACAGCTGTTGGTAATCTTCGGTCTCAGCCAATGGATACCAGGATACATCCTCATAACGCTCTTTCAAGACCGCCATAGCGCATTTACCGTCACCAGCATTAACAGCCAAAGCCAATTGACCAATTCCAGAGGTCACATCAAACCGGTAGCTTTTGCGTAATAAGCAGAGGCTATCGCGCACGGCTGTACCAGCTGCAACCGCCTGCCCATGCAATGAGTAACCGGTCAAACGAGCCAGTTGCGCCGCACGCACCTCACTATACCCTTGTTCAGAAAAACGGCAGATATCACCCAACACAGCCCCTGCCTCCACCGAAGCCAACTGATCGCGATCGCCCAGAAAAATGACCCGCGCCTTGGCCGGTAAGGCGGCAATCAAACGTGCCATCATGGGTAAATCCACCATTGAAGCCTCATCGACCACCAGCACATCCAAATGTAACGGATTACCCCGGTGGTGGCGCATACGTTGGCTATTGGGCTGCGCACCGAGCAAACGGTGCAAGGTTGAGGCTTCGGTGGGGAACAGTGCTCGTTGCTCTGGCGTTAACGGTAATTGGCGGCTGGCAGTACCCAGAGACTCGGTCAAGCGTGCCGCTGCTTTGCCAGTAGGTGCTGCAAGCTGGATACGTAAGCGCTCTCCTTCCCCCAACTGCACTAAGGCTGCCAGCAGTTTAGCCACGGTGGTAGTTTTACCAGTACCGGGGCCACCGGAGATCACCGCGATACGGCGAGTTGCCGCAACCGCAGCAGCAATTTTTTGCCAATCCGTCTCACCAACCGCTTCACCAAAAAGCTGGTCGAGGATGGAACGCAGTTGCACTTCGTCAATCATGTGGGGAACGCTGCCGCTGCTGATGAAATCGGCAATTTCACCCTCACTCTGCCACATCCGTTGTAAATATAACCGTTGCTGCCACAGTACCAGCGGTGTTGCCATACT